>NZ_BAAILO010000235.1:0-777 GCF_054589115.1 Cupriavidus sp. 8B
CACCAACGGGGCGAATACTTTGGTCTTGCCTCGGGCAAACGTCGTGCCGGCTTCCGAAATGTCGGCCACAGTGAAGCCGCGCCACTTCGCGCCAACCCGCGCCGGATAGACCTGATCACCCCACCTGACGTAGCTGCGCAGGTTCACAGCGCCGCCGGCAGCGCGGCCGTCGACGCCATAGAGGGCAATCGTCTGCGGCGAGCGCTCGTGCGCCTTGACCGTCGTGGCGCCAGCCGGTGCGGCGGTCAAGGCCGGAGCCGGGGCGGACTTGGCAAGATCCTGCTCCAGTTTCTGCAGCGCAACCTTGCCGTCCGCCTCGATCAGCTTCTGGGTGATCGACTTATCGTCATCGGCGAGCGCTGCACCGCAGGCAAGGAATGCAACCAGCGCCACGCTTGCGCGGCGGTATGTCATCGGGTAAGCACGCATTTCAGTCTTCCTTCTTCTCAGTTGCGGGCAAAGGCATCGCCCTTGACCGTCAACATGAACTTCGATTGCTTGATGTCCGGAACGGCGTTCAGGTTCACGGCCAGTTCGATGGTCTTCACCACGACCTGCTGACCGAATCCCTTGAACTCACTCAGATTGCGCAGCGGGCCGGCGATTTCCCAGGCGCCGGACACAACCGGATGCGTCAGGGAGGCGGCGCCTTCTGGCGGGACGGTGCCAAAGATCGCGACTTCCTTGAGCTCGGCCTTGGACGCGACCGGCCAAAGGGTCTGCAGCTGGGAGCCGAAGTGAACACGCAAGTCCATCGCCGTCGGCAGCTTCTCCAGC
>NZ_BAAILO010000236.1:0-15244 GCF_054589115.1 Cupriavidus sp. 8B
TTGTTCCATCAGGCGCTTGGCGGCGCTCTTGCTGCCCATGGCGCGGATGCTCGATGCCGGCGGGCCAATGAAGACGAGGCCGGCTTCGGCGCAGGCCTCGGCGAAGCCATCGTTTTCAGAAAGGAAGCCGTAGCCCGGATGGATGGCCTGCGCACCGGTGGCCTTGGCCATTTCGATGATGTGGTCGCCGCGCAGGTAGCTGTCGCGCGCGGCGGCGCCGCCGATATGCACGGCCTCGTCGCACAGCGCCACGTGGCGGGCATTGGCGTCGGCGTCGGAGTAGACGGCCACCGTGCGGATGCCGAGGCGGCGGCAGGTGGCTGCCACGCGGCAGGCGATTTCGCCGCGATTGGCGATCAGGATCTTGTTGAACATGGCGTCCCCCTGATGGACTTCTGTCCGCAGCCAGCGCGGTTGCGGGGACGGCGGCCGTTGACCATTGGCCGTTGGCCGCCGCCGTTTCCGCCAGCTTACCCTGCGTAGCCCTCGGTGCGGATATCCAGCCGTGCCAGCAATGCGCGATCGCGATCTGCCTGGGGGTTGGCGGTGGTCAGCAAGCGGTCGCCGTAGAAGATGGAATTGGCGCCGGCCATGAAGCACAGGGCCTGCAGCGCGTCGTCCATGGTCTCGCGGCCGGCGGACAGGCGCACCATGGCGCTGGGCATGGTGATGCGCGCCACGGCGATGGTGCGCACGAACTCGAACGGGTCGATCGGCGCGGTGTCGGCCAGCGGCGTGCCCTTGACCGCCACCAGGTTGTTGATGGGCACCGATTCGGGATACGGGTCGAGGTTGGCGAGCTGCGCGATCAGCCCGGCGCGCGCTTCGCGCGATTCGCCCATGCCGACGATGCCGCCGCAGCACACGTTGATGCCGGCCTCGCGCACATGGCCGATGGTGTCCAGGCGGTCCTGGTAGGTGCGGGTGCCTATGATCTCGCCGTAGAACTCGGGCGAGGTATCGAGGTTGTGGTTGTAGTAGTCGAGGCCCGCGTCCTTCAGGCGCTGCGCCTGCTCGGCCTCCAGCATGCCGAGCGTGACGCAGGTCTCCAGGCCCATGGCCTTGACCTCCTTCACCATCTCGATCACCGGCTCAAGGTGGCGGTCCTTCGGGCTGCGCCAGGCGGCGCCCATGCAGAAGCGGCCAGCGCCACTGGCCTTGGCGGCACGCGCGGCCTCCAGCACCTCGTCGAGCGCCATCAGCTTGCCCGCGGTGACGCCGGCATCGTGGTGCGCGCTCTGCGGGCAGTAGCCGCAATCCTCTTCGCAGCCACCTGTCTTGATCGACAGCAGCGTGGAGAGCTGCACGGCGTTGGGATCGAAATGCTCGCGGTGCACCTGCTGGGCGCGGAACAGCAGATCGTTGAACGGCAGCGCGTACAGCGCGGCGACCTCGGCCACGGTCCAGTCGCCCGGCTTGGTGGCGGGCGTGGGCTCGGTGAAGCGGCGGGCGGTCTGGCGCAGGGTGTCGGCGGAAATGGTGGCGACAGTCTGGCCGGCGTGGGTGGTTGCGGTCATGGTGGTGATTTGTCCGGTGATTCGTTCGGTGTTTTCAGTCTTTGTTCGTTGCGCGCTCAGGCGGCAATGCCGGTGCCGGCGGCATGGCAAGCGGCAAAGAGCGGCGCCAGCGCGAGCTGGCTGGCGGCTTCGGCCGGCGCGGTCTGCCACGGCAGCGTGCCGAGCCAGGGCGCGCCCAGCGCCGCGCGCAGCGTGTCGATGTTCTCGTCGGCCAGGAGCATGTCGGGATCGATGCGGTTGGCGATCCAGCCGGCCAGGTGCAGGCCGCGCGCGCGCACGGCTTCGGCGGTGAGCAGCGCGTGGCTGATGCAGCCCAGGCGGATGCCAACCACCAGCACCACCGGCAGGCCGAGCATCACGGCGAGGTCGGCCGTGTCCCAGCCGCCCTGCTCCCGCGGCGCGCCGTCCAGCGGCACGCAAAAGCCGCCAACGCCTTCCACCACCACCGCGTCGGCCTGCGCCTGCAGCGCGGCAAAGGCGGCGCGGATCGGCTCGCGCGTGATGTGCGCGCCTTCGATGGCGGCGGCCAGGTGCGGCGAGGCCGGCGTGCGCAGCAAAAACGGGCACGTCAGCGCTTGCGGCACGGTCACCGAGCTGGCGGCGCGCAGTCGCGCCACGTCATCGTTGTGCCAATGGTCATCGCGCCATTCGCTGCCGCTTGCCACCGGCTTCATGCCGACGGCCCGATGGCCGGCGGCGCGCAGCGCGTGCAGCAAGGTGGCGCTGGCGTGCGTCTTGCCGATGCCGGTGTCGGTGCCCGTGACAAAACAGGCGATCATGACGCCTCCTTGCGCGGCACCACGCTGGCAAGGCTGGCGAGCAGGCGCTCGACATCGGCCACGGTGTGCGAGGCCGACAGCGTGATGCGCAGGCGCGCGGTTCCGACGGGCACGGTGGGCGGGCGAATCGCGCCAACGCGGATGCCATCTGCCTCCAGCGCCGCGGACAGCGCCAGCGCCGCCACGTTGTCGCCCACGATCACGGGCTGGATCGCGGTCGAGCTCTCGCCCAGCCGCCAGCCGGCCGCACGGGACAGGCTGGCCAGGCCGCCACGCAGCGTGCGGATCAGCTCGTTGAGCTGCGCGCGGCGTTGCCGCCCTTCGTCGCCGGCGATCAGCGCCAGGCTGGCGGACAAGGCGTGCGCCACCGCCGGCGGCGCGGCCGTGGTGTAGATGTACTGCCGCGCGGTGTTGACGAGATGATCGATGATGGTCTCGTGCGCGGCCACGAAGGCGCCCGCCACGCCGGCGGCCTTGCCCAGCGTGCCGATATAGATGAAGCGCGGCGACGTCAGCGCGAGATGCTCCAGCACGCCGTGGCCTTGCTCGCCCAGCACGCCGAAGCCATGCGCGTCGTCCAGGATGATCCACGCGTCGTGCCGCTCGGCCAGCGTGAGCAGCTCGGCCAGCGGCGCGAAATCGCCGTCCATGCTGAACACGCTGTCGGTGACGATCAGCTTGAGCGGGCTGGTGCTGGCGCTCAGCAGGCCTTCCAGCTCGGCCACATTGCGATGCGCATAGCGGCGGACTTCGGCACGCGCCAGGCGTGCGCCGTCGATCAGCGAGGCATGGTTGAGCTCTTCGCAAAAGAGCGTGGCGTCGGCGCTGCCAAGTGCAGTCAGCACCGCCATGTTGGCCATATAGCCGGTGCTGAAGTAGAGCGCAGCCGCGTGCGGAATGTTCGGCGCGAACCACTCCGCCAGCTCACCCTCGAGCCGGTGGTGAGCCAGCGAATGGCCGCTCACCAGGTGCGACGCCCCGCTGCCCGCGCCGAACTGGCGCGCGCCCTCGGCCATCGCCGCGATCAGCGCGGGATGGTTGGCAAGGCCCAGGTAGTCGTTGCTGCAGAACGTCAGCAACGAGTGCATCTCTCCGCCGCAGGCATCGCTCACGGCTTGCTGCGGCGCGCAGGCGGAGTACGCGGTGCGGCGGCGCCGCGTCAGTGCCTTTTCGTCGCGCTCGGCGGCGGCCAGGGTCAGGTGCTCAAGCAGCATGGCATATCTCCGTGGGTGCGCCGGTACCGTTGCCGGCGCTATCGTTCCGGTCCATGCCGGCGAGCACCGTGTCGAGCGTGGCTTGCAACTGGCCGGCCAGCCATTGCGAAAGCTGCGCATCGAACACGTACGGCGGCATGATGTAAAGCGTGCGGCCGATCGGCCGGATCAGCACGCCGTGCGCGCGCGCGGCGTGATGGAAGCGCGCGGCGAACTCGCCTGCGTTGGCCGCGTATTCCTCGCGCACGTCGGCGGCCCAGATCAGGCCGCGCTGGCGCACGTGGTGCAGCCGCGCATCCGCCGCCAGCCCCGCCATGGCTTGCGTGAGCCACTGCGCGCGCTGGCGGTTCTGCGCCACCACGTCTTGCCTGGCGAACAGGTCCAGCGTGGCCAGCGCGGCGCGGCAGGCCAGCGGATTGCCGGTATAGGAATGCGAGTGCAGGAAGCTGCGGGCGCGGTCCGGGTCGCGCGCTTCGGCCACGAAGGCCTGCTGGATCGCGCTGCGCGACAGCACCAGCGAGAGCGGCAGGTAGCCACCGCTGATGCCCTTGGACAAGCACAGGAAATCCGGCCACAGGTGCGCCGGCAGCGCTGCGCCGGGCTCGCCCGCGCCGCGCGCCTGCTCCCACGCGAAGAAGGTACCGGTGCGCCCGCAGCCCACCGCGATCTCGTCGGCGATCAGGTGCACGCGGTAGCGGTCGCACAACGCGCGCACGCCTTCCAGGTAGACCGGATCGTGCATCGCCATGCCGGCGGCGCACTGCACCAGCGGCTCGATGATGAGCGCAGCGATCTGGCCGCCGCGCGCCTGCAGCAGCGCCTCCAGCGCATCCAGCGCGCGCTGCGCGACATGCGCGGCGCTTTCGCCCGGCGCGGCCTGGCGTGCATCTGGCGACATCACCACATGCGAGCTCATCAGCATCGGATCGTAGGCATCGCGGAAGATCGCCACGTCGGTCACCGCCAGCGCGCCCACGGTCTCGCCGTGATAGCCATGGCGCAGGCAGACGAATTCGCGCTTGCCGCCCAGGCCGGTGTTGCGCCAGTAGTGGAAGCTCATCTTCAGCGCGATCTCGACGGCGGATGCGCCGTCGCTGGCATAGAACACATGGCCGAGCGCGCCGCCGGTGAGCGCCGACAGGCGCTCGGCAAGCTCCACCGCCGGCGCATGCGTGCAGCCGGCCAGCATCACGTGCTCGAGCGTGTCGAGCTGCGCGCGCAACGCAGCGTTGATGTCGGGGTTGGCGTGGCCGAACAGGTTGACCCACCAGGAACTGGTAGCGTCGAAATAGCGCTGGCCGTCGGTGTCGTGCAGCCAGGGGCCCTCACCACGGGCGATGGCAAGCGGCGGCTCGCCGGCATCGGGCCGCAGCGGCGTGCACGGATGCCATACCGCGCGCAAGCTGCGCTCGCCGAGCGTGGGCTGGGCGGGATGCGCGCTCGGCGCCAGGGACGCGGAATTGGACTGGTCTTCCAAGGAAACCCTCCTTTGTTGACCGCGCGCTAGCCTGCCCGGCCGGGCGGAGCCTGGCGTGGCGGCACTTGCGTGCGGGTTGGGGAGAGTCATGGTAGGGAGCTACCTGGTGAATTGGCAAACAGCGTCGGATTTACACGTTGGCAACACGTTGAGCGACAAAGCACGAAGAAGTACGTAACCGCCTCGTATCCTGACGCTTGCGTGCGCCTATCTCCACCTCGCGTCGCCGCATGCGGCGGGCGATTCCATCCACCTATCGAAAAAAATTGCCCGTCACGGCTGCGGATCGAACGAAAGCCCGATCTCCTTGAAGAACCGCTCGACCTCCGGCAGCCACACCGGCACGCCCGCCCGTGCGCCGAACAGCGTGTGGGAGTCGCTTGCGAAGGTCCCGAAATCCACCATGCGGGCGTTGGCGGCGGGGCCATGCGCCTGCGCCGTATAGGCCTCGAAGAATTTTGCCGGCAGGGGCTGTGGCCAGTAGCTGTCGTTATCGCCATACAGCCACAGCGAGGGATAGCGCGCCTTCTTGCCGTAGTCGCTGAACGCGTCCACCAGGTTGAATTCCCAGCGGCTGCAGGATTCGTCGCGCAGGCCGCCGGCAAAATTGATCACGCCCAGCACGCCCGGATATGCGATGGTGGCAAAGGCCATGGTGGTCAGCCCGCCATGCGACTGGCCGATCACCACAATGCGCGATTTGTCCACATAGGGCTGCCCGGCCATGTATTCGAGCGTGGCCACCACGTCCTCGGCCTGCACCACGCCGTTGCTCTCGACATTGCAGCCGCCGCCGATATACGCGCCGCCGGATTTGGAAAAGCCCTGGCGCATCGGCAGCGCCACGACGTAGCCGCGCTTGACGAACTCCGCGCTCTGCACGAGGTAGCGTGCACGCGACTGGAAGGCCGGCTTGCCGGCCGCCTTGCCGTGATTGATCACGACCAGCGGAAACGGGCCGTCGCCGGGTGGCTTGAAGACGGTGGTCTCCAACTCCAGCGAGAACATGATGCCGGGCTTGGGAACCATCGCGATCTGCTCCGAGGCGCCGGGGATGATGGCGGCGATCGTCGCAGGTGCCTGGGCCTGCTTCGTGGATGGAGGCAGGGCCATGGCGCCGGTGAATGGCAGGGTCAACAGCAGGGCCAGGGCCAGCCGATGCATCCATCTCATGATTGCCTGCTCCTTGGTTGCCACCGCCGTGCGCGGCGTCGCTGCTCTGCCCGCTGCCCGCCCCTTCAGCCCGTGCGCTTGGGCAACGGATGCCCCGGCAACAGATCGTAAGGATGGCGCCAGCCCGGCAGCGTACGCAGCCGCTCGGTCCAGGCGTGGATATGCGGATACTCCTTGCGCCAATGCACGCCGATCTCGTCGTCGTAGAACACGTACCCTGCCAGCGAAAAATCGGCGATGGTCAAGCGCTCGCCCAGCACGTACGGCCGTCCGGACAAATGCGTGTTGAGCACATTCCACGCGCCCTCGCAGCGCTGGCGCAGGAACTGCAGCACGGCCGGGTCCGGCGCCTTGGCGAAGGCGCGCAGGAAGCGGTAGCTTGCGGTGTAGGACGTGAACTTGTGATTGTCGAACAGCAGCCAGCGCAAGACCTCGGTGCGTTCGGCCTCGCTGGCGGGGCCGTAGATGTCGAGACGCTGCGCGAGCAGGTCCAGGATGGCGCCCGATTGCGACAGGCGGCGGCCATCGAACTCAAGCACCGGCGCCTCGCCCATTTCGTTGATGGCGCGGTACTCCGGCGTGTGCGTCTCGCCGTTGAAGTAGTCGACGAAGCGCGGCGTCCACAGCTTTCGGCCACGCTGCACGCCGACGGTTTCCAGCAGCAATGCCACCTTGTAGGTGTTGCCGGACTGCGCGAAGCCATACAGCAGGTAACCGGTGTCTTGCGCGGTCTCCTGCGCGGTGCCAGCAGCCATCGATTCCGTCATGGTGTCTCCCCCAGCATTTCGCCATCGACATAGAGCCAGCGCGGCGCCTCGCCGGCACTGCGCGGCTCGCGTACAAAGCGGCTGCGCTCGTGCAGCCGCCAGGCGCGCCCGCCCACCTTGTAGCGCGCCACGAATTCCACCTGGGCATGCGTCTCGTCCTGCTGCGCATGCGCCTTGACGGCCAGCCCGAGCCAGCGCGTATCCGTGTCCGCGGCGAGATCGGCCGGGCAGGTGGATGGATGCCACGTATGACGCAGCCAGTCCACGTCGCCCAGCACATAGGCGCTATAGCGCGAGCGCATCAGTTGCTCGGCGTTGAACGGCAGCGCCTCGCCGCGATGAAAGCGCCCGCAGCAGGTGGCATAGTCGCCCCCGCCGCATGGGCAGCCGCCGGTGCCGGACGCGCGCGCCTTCATCCGATCAGCCCCGGCAGCTCGCGCATATCGGTGAAGGTCGCTACAGCGCCGGCGGCCATCAGCGATTGCGCCGCGTTGCGCGCGGCGTAGCCGAGCACGGTCATGCCCGCGGCAACACCTGCGGTCACGCCCGTCGGGCTATCCTCGATCACCACGCAGCGCGCCGGTTCCACGTTCATGGTGCGCGCCGCCAGCAGGTAGACATCGGGCGCGGGCTTGCTGCGCTCGACCTCGGTGGACGAGAAGATATGCTCGCGCTCGTCCTGCTGGAACAGCTCCACCAGGCCGGTGCGGATCAGCTGCAGTTTGACCTTGATGCGATCCGCGCCCGAGGCCAGGCAGATCGGCAAGCCTGCCGCCACGATCGCGCAGACCGCTTCGCGCACATGCGGCACCGCCTGCACTTCCGCCTCAAGGACTGCGTTGCGACGCACAAACCACTCCGACAGCCAGTTTTCCGGCAGCGGCGAGCCGCGCCGGCTGGCGATGTTGTCGAGTTCTTCGCGCACCGCGCGGCCAAGGAACCACTTGGTGGATTCCTCGATCGAGATGCGGATGCCAAGCTCATTGAGCATCTCGTTGAGCACGCGGTTGACGATGGGCTCGCTGTCGACGAGCACGCCGTCGCAATCGAAAATCACGCAATCGAAGCGGGGATGGCGGATCGGCTTGATGCTGGCATTCATGCGGGTTTCTTTTCCTTGCTGCTGTCTGTGCTGCTGTCTGTGTTGCTGTCCTTGCCCGGCACGGCACGTAGTTCCGTGGGGCGCTTGCTCTTGAGGTGTGCCTCAATCTGGTCGAAGCGGTCGAAGCCCCAGAACGGCTCGCCGTCGATGATCACGAAGGGCGAGCCGAACACGCCCTTGGCCATGGCCACGTCGATCTCGGCCTTGAGCTGGTCCTTGATCTGGAAGCTGCTGGCGCCGGCATCCATGGTGTGCGCGTCGATGCCGAGCGGCCCGGCCAGCTTTACCAGCTCGGCCGGCTCGGCGATGTTGATGTCGTCCACGAACAGGGCGTGATAAACCGACTTGGCGAACGCGGTGGCGATATCGTCGCCATGATGGTTCTGCAGCCACAGCACGGCGCGGGCGGCTTGCGTGGTGGGCAGCGGGAAGTGCGTCGGGCGCTTGTACTCGATATTGTGGAAGCGCGCGGTGCGCTCGAAATCGCGCCAGGAATAGTCGCCCTTGAGCGGCACCTGCGGCAGCGGCGAGCTGCCGGTGGTCTTGAACACCACGCCGAGCAGGATCGGATGCCAGGCGACGATGCGCCCGTATTTCTGCGCCAGCTCGTCGATGCGCGTGCTGGCGAAGTAGCCATAGGGCGAGGAGAAATCGAAGTAGAAATCGATGGCAGCAGTCATTGTTGTCTGTGGGCTCCTGGCGTCTGGCCGTTTGGGTTCGATACTTCGGTGATTCGATGATGCGCCAACTGGTTGGTTCCGTGCTGCACGCAAGCCGCCCTCAGGCCAGCGCCCGCGCGATCAGTATCTTCTGGATGTCGCTGGTACCCTCGTAGATCTGGCACACGCGCACATCCCGGTAGATGCGCTCGACCGGGAAATCGCTGACATAGCCATAGCCGCCGAAGACCTGGATGGCGGCCGAGCAGACCTCCTCGGCCATCTCGCTGGCATACAGCTTGGCCATGGCGGCCTCCTTCAGGCAAGGCCGCCCCGCGTCCTTGAGCGACGCGGCGTGCCACACCATCTGCCGCGCCACCTCGATCTTGGTCGCCATGTCGGCCAGGCGGAACTGCACGGCCTGATGCGCGAACAGCGGCTGGCCGAAGCTCTCGCGTTCCTTGGCATAGGCCAGCGCCGCGTCGAACGCCGCGCGCGCCATGCCGATGCTTTGCGAGGCAATGCCGATGCGTCCGCCTTCCAGGCCGGACAGCGCCATCTTGTAGCCGGCACCCTCCTCGCCCAGCATATTGGCTGCCGGCACACGGCAATCCTCGAACAGGATCTGCGCGGTGTCCGACGAATGCTGGCCGAGTTTTTCCTCGAGCCGCGCGACGATATAGCCGGGCGTGGCGGTGGGCACCAGGAAGGCGCTGATGCCGCGCTTGCCCGCCGCCTTGTCGGTGACCGCGAGCACGATGGCCACGTCGGCGTTCTTGCCGCTGGTGATGAATTGCTTGACGCCGTTGAGCACGTAGTCGTCGCCATCCCTCACCGCGCTGGTGCGCAGCGCGGCGGCATCCGAGCCCACGTGCGGCTCGGTCAGGCAGAAGGCGCCGAGCATTTCGCCGCGCGCCAGCGGCACCAGCCACTGCTGCTTCTGCGCCTCGCTCGCGAAGGCCATCAACATGCTGCAAACCGGGCAGTTGTTGACGCTGATGACGGTGGAGGTGCCGCCGTCGCCGGCGGCAATTTCTTCCAGGATCAGCGCCAGCGAGAGATAGTCGAGTCCGGCCCCGCCGTACTGCTCGGGCACAGCCACGCCGTACGCGCCCAGCGCGGCCAGCTCGCGGTGCACCGCCTGCGGGAAGGTTTTGTCGCGATCCCATGCGGCGGCGTGCGGCGCGATCTCCTGCTGTGCGAACTGGCGCACGGCGTCGCGGATCATTTCCTGTTCTGGCGTGAGCAGCATGTCAGATCACCAAGCGGGTAGCGGCGACGGCCGTGGCAAAGAAAACAACAGAAGCGGTGCTCACCACGGGATCACGCTGCCATCGTAGTTGCGAAAGCCGCCGTTGTCCTGCCGAGTCGCGCCGGCAATCACGCTGCGCATCCCGGATACGCTTTGCTGCGGCGTGAGGTCGGCTTCCTTGCCGCCCATCTCGGTCTGTACCCAGCCCGGGTGGAAGGCCAGGCAGGTGGCGTGGCGCGCGTCGAGCGAGGTGGCCTTGAGTGCCGCGTTGGCGGCCGCCTTGCTGACGCGGTAGAGCCAGCTGCGGTTGCTGTCCATGGTGCCGATGCTGCCCATGCGCGAGGCCAGCACCGCCAGCACGCCGCCCTTGCCCGAGCGCCCGGCCTCGACCAGCGGCAGCAGCAACGGCAGCGCCATCATCGGCCCCAGCACGTTGACATGCATGACCTTGTCGAAGTCCTCACGGGTCACCGGCTGCGCGCCTTCGGTGCGCGGGCCGATCACGCCCGCGTTGTAGATCGCCACGTCGATGGACTCGCCGTCCAGCTTCCAGCCCAGCCCGGCGACCTGGCCCGCGTCGGTCAGGTCGGCGCGCAGCGCCTCCGCGCCGAGCGCCTCGATGGCCTTTAAGCCATCGTCGCTGCGCGCGACGGCCAGTACCCGCCAGCCGTCGGCGCGGTACTGGCGCACGAATTCGAGACCGATGCCACGCGAGGCACCAAGGATGAGAGCAGTTGGCAAGGCGGTACTCCTTCTTCTATGTTGGCTACGGCCTGGCTGCCGCACGGGGCGGCAGCCGCTTCATGGCTGTCGATGCAGCCGGCGTTGCTAGATCAAACGATCTCCAGCCCCACGGCGGTGGCTTCGCCCCCGCCGATGCACAAGCTGGCCACGCCGCGCTTGCCGCCGGTCTTGCGCAGCGCGCCGATCAGCGTAGCCATGATGCGCGCGCCCGAGGCACCGATCGGGTGGCCCAGCGCGCAGGCGCCGCCGTGGATGTTGACCTTGTCGCGCGGGATCTTGAGGTCGTGCATGGCAGCCATTGGCACCACGGCGAACGCTTCGTTGATCTCGAACAGGTCGACGCTGTCTGTGGTCCAGTCAAGCTTGCGGTACAGCTTGTTCATCGCCTCCACCGGCGCGGTGGTGAACCAGCCGGGCGCCTGCGCATGCGTGGTGTGACCCAGCAAGCGGGCCAGCGGTTCCAGGCCAAGCCGCTTGGCGGTGGATTCGCGCATCATCACCAGCGCGGCCGCGCCATCGTTGATCGACGACGATGAGGCGGCGGTAATGGTGCCGTCCTTGGCAAAGGCGGGCTTGAGCGAAGGGATCTTGTCGACCTTGATGCGGCGCGGGCCTTCATCGGTGTCGATGACGGTGTCGCCGCCGCGCCCCGGCACCGTCACCGGCGCAATCTCCCAGCGGAAGTCACCGCGCTCGGTGGCCTGCTGGGCGCGCCGCACGCTTTCCATGGCGAACGCGTCCTGCGCCTCGCGGGTGAACTTGTACTTGGCCGCGCAGTCCTCGCCGAAGGTGCCCATCGAGCGGCCGCCGCCTTTTTCGTCCTTGATGTAGGCATCCTCCAGCCCATCCAGCATCATGTGGTCGAAGATCATGCCATGGCCGATGCGGTAGCCGCCGCGGCCCTTGGGCACCAGGTACGGCGCATTGGTCATGCTCTCCATGCCGCCGGCAATGCCGATCTCGAATGCGCCCGCGATCAGCGCGTCATGCACATTCATGGCGGCGCGCATGCCGGAGCCGCACATCTTGTTGACGGTGGTGCATCCCACGCCAAGCGGCAGGCCAGCGCCCAGGGCAGCCTGCCGGGCCGGCGCCTGGCCCAGGCCCGCAGGCAGCACGCAGCCGAACACCACCTCCTCGATCTGCTCCGGCGTCAGGCCGGCGCGCTCAACTGCGGCGCGGATGGCGGTGGCGCCAAGCTGCGGCGCCGTCAGCGCGGCGAACTCGCCCTGGAAAGCCGCCATGGGGGTGCGGGCGGCGGATACGATGACAACGGGATCATGCATGGTATGTCTCCAATGATTGGGGCGCTGACTGGCGGCGATGTTGGCTCTTGCCGGAAATCTCTCTGTGCTTGCTGCCTGGCTGATGACGAACGGCTAGCGGATCGATGCTTGCGGCGGATCGCCGAACTGGCGGTAGGCGGCCTCAAGCTGGGCGTGCAGTTCGTCGTTGCTGCTGGCGGCCATGCCCAGGTCGCGCAGCAGCCCATCGGACACGCCGTAGACCCAGCCATGAACCGTGACCGCCTGCCCGCGGTCCCACGCGTCCTGCAGCACCGTGGTCTGGCACACGTTGTTGACCTGCTCGATCACGTTGAGCTCGCACAGGCGCGTGTGCGCGTCTTCCTCGCGGGTGATGGTGCCAAGGTAGGCGCCGTGCTTGTCGGCCACGTCGCGCACATGGCGCAGCCAGTTGTCGGCCAGGCCGATGCGCTGGCGCTTGAGCGCCACCTTGACGCCGCCGCAGCCATAGTGGCCCACCACGGTGATGTGGCGCACCTTGAGCACTTCCACCGCGAACTGGATCACGGACAGCGCGTTGAGGTCGCTATGGGCGATGACGTTGGCGATATTGCGGTGGACAAACACCTCGCCAGGCGCCAGCCCGAGAATCTGGTTGGCCGGCACGCGCGAATCGGAGCAGCCGATCCACAGGTACTCGGGCGCTTGCTGGTTGGCCAGGCGCATGAAGAAGCTCGGGTCTTCCGCATTGACGCGGTCCACCCACTCGCGGTTGTTGCGGAATAGCTGTGCGATGGCGTCACTCATGCGACTCTCCTTGCTGGAGCATGTTCGTTGCCGTGCGCACGCGCTTTGGCGTCGCCGCTGCCGGCGGCATAGCGATGGATAAAGCGTTCAGAAACATCGTAGGCATAGAAGTCATGGATTTGCCCGGCCAGCAGCCGGTCCTTGTGAGCCTGCCACATGGCAGGATCGAAAAAGTCTTCGTGGTGCCGCAGGAAAGCAGCGCGCACGCGCGCGTCGCCGAGCAGGAAGGTGCGATAGGTCTCGGGGAAGATATCGTGCCGTCCCACGCTGAACCAGACCTCGCCGGACATTTCCTCCTCCTCGTTGCGCGGCTGCGGCACGTGGCGGACATTGGTGTCCGTCATGTACTCGATCTCGTCGTAGTCGTAGAACACCACGCGCCCGTGGCGCGTCACGCCGAAGTTCTTGTAGAGCATGTCGCCGGGGAAGATATTGGCGGCGATCAGCTCCTTGATGGCGTTGCCGTACTCGACGATGCCGTGCTCGACCTGCGCATCCGAGCCTTCCTGCAGCCAGATGTTCAGCGGCGTCATGCGGCGCTCAATATACACGTGGCGCACGACAATTTCCTCGCCGCCATCCTTGCCACGCTGGTATTCGATCATCGACGGCGCATGCAGCTCCAGCTCGCGCACCAGCGCATCGTCGAAGCGCGAGAGCGGGAAGGCCACGTCGGAGTACTCCAGCGTATCGGCCATCCGCCCGACGCGGTCGTGCTGCTTGACCAGCTGGTACTTGGACTTGATCAGCTCGCGCGTGGTCTCCTTGGGCGCCGGGTAGTAGTCCTTGATCACCTTGAACACGTAAGGGTACGACGGCAGCGTGAACACCAGCATCACCAGGCCCTTGATGCCGGGCGCGCTGATGAACTTGTCCGAGGAGTGCTGCAGATGATGCAGGAAGTCCCGGTAGAACAGGTTCTTGCCCTGCTTTTGCAAGCCCAGCGAGGTATAGATTTCAGCGCGCGGCTTGCGCGGCATGATGTCGCGCAGGAAGGTCACGTACGCCGACGGGATCTCCATGTCGACCATGAAGTACGAGTGCGTGAAGGAGAACAGGATCAGCAGCTGCACCTTCTTTAGCAGCACCGTGTCGAGCGACAGCTTGCCACCTGGCGTGTGCACGATGGGAATCGCCAGCGGGTAGGTGCGGTCGGCATTCAGGATACGGCCGACGATGAAGGCCGACTTGTTGCGGAAGAACAGCGACGACAGCACGTGGATCTGGAAATTCGGCGCAATGCGCAAGTCGCCGAAATACTCGGTGACGGCGCGCACCACATAGCCGATATCGCGCGTGAGATCGTCGAACGGGCGCTCAAGCTGGAAATTGTGGACGATGCGCTCGAAGCACGCCGCCATGCCCTTGCGGCTGCCCGGATAGTAGGCGCGGAAGGTCGGCCGCGTGGGCGACTCCTCGTTCTCGATGTACTCGGTCGAGACGGCCGGGCGCACGAAGATGAAGTCGTTGTTGAAGTACGAGCGGTGCAGGATGCGCGTGCATACCGAGTTGAAGAACGTCTCGGCCAATTCGGGCTGGTGGTGATTGGTCAGCAGGCCGATGTAGTGCAGCTTGATCTGCTGCCAGATCTCGTCTTCGATATTTTCCGCGTCGTATTCGTCTTCCAGGATCACGCTGGTTTCGCGTACCCGCTCGTTGTAGAAGTCGATGCGGTCGCGCTGCAGTTGCAGCAGGCCATGCCAGTCGGCCGCTTCGAACTTCAGCTTGGCCTGATGGCTCACCTCGCGGAACAGCCGGTAGTGCTTGTCAAACCCGTCCAGCATGGTCCGGGCCACGTCGTAGGCGATCTGCGAGGACAGCAGCTTGGGGAAGTGGGACATGTCGCAGACCGGTGACTAAAGCTAGAGGTGGTTCCGGAGATTGTAAATTGGTTCGGCGGTAGGGCGAGTGCTCTTTCGGTCAATTCGGCGCAGGCGGCAGGGCACTTAGGCTGGCGCTGCCGCCTCGCGCCACCGCGCCCGGCCGCGTGCAGCGCCTGCGTCACATGGTTTGCGAGAACAGCTCGCGCCCGATCAGCATGCGGCGGATTTCCGAGGTGCCGGCGCCGATCTCGTACAGCTTGGCGTCGCGCCACAGGCGGCCCACCGGGTACTCGTTGATATAGCCGTTGCCGCCCAGGATCTGCACGGATTCGCCGGCCATCCAGGTTGCCTTCTCGGCGGTGTACAGGATCACTGCGGCGCAGTCCTTGCGCACCTGGCGCACGTGTTCGGTGCCGAGCGAGTCGAGATTCTTGCCCACCGTGTAGAGGTAGCTGCGTGCGGCCTGCAGCGTGGTGTACATGTCAGCCACCTTGCCCTGGATCAGCTGGAATTCGCCAATGCTCTGGCCGAACTGCTTGCGGTCGTGGATGTACGGCGTGATCACGTCCATGCACGCCTGCATGATGCCCACCGGGCCGCCGGAGAGCACCGCGCGCTCATAGTCCAGCCCGCTCATCAGCACCTTGGCGCCCAGGTTCTCGCCGCCAAGGATGTTCTCCACCGGC
>NZ_BAAILO010000236.1:15457-42873 GCF_054589115.1 Cupriavidus sp. 8B
ATCGCAGTCCGGGCCGTTGGTGATCCACATCTTTGTGCCATTGAGCACGTAGTGGTCGCCCTTGAAGTCCGCGCGCAGCTTCATGCTCACCACGTCGGAGCCGGCATTGGGCTCGCTCATGGCCAGCGCGCCGATCCAGTCGCCGGAGACCAGCTTGGGCAGGTATTTCGCCTTCTGCGAAGCGGTGCCGTTGCGGTGGATCTGGTTCACGCACAGGTTGGAGTGCGCGCCGTACGACAGGCCGACCGAGGCCGAGGCGCGGCTGATCTCTTCCATGGCGATCATGTGGGCCAGGTAGCCCATATTGGCGCCGCCGTACTCCTCTGCCACCGTGATGCCGAGCACGCCGAGGTCGCCCATCTTCTTCCAGGCGTCCATCGGGAACTGGTCGGTGCGGTCGATCTCTGCCGCGCGCGGGGCCAGTTCGGCCTGCGCCCAGTTGCGCACGGTGTCGCGCAGCATCTCGATGTCTTCGCCCAAGTCGAACTTCAGGCCTGGCAGGTCGGTCATGGCGGTCTCCTGGTGGAATCGGTCTTCTTGTCTTCTTGTTTTGTAGTTGGCGCTCAGACGTGGCCCAGCGTGCGCACCACGCACAGGGTCATCAGCATGGTGGCCACCGCCTTGCGCACGCCGTCGGTTTCGCTATACACGTCGCCCTGCGCCACGATCAGGGTGCGGCCGGGCTTGAGCACGCGGCCCACCGCCACCAGCCGCTCGCCCTGGGCGGGTGAGAGCAGGTTGATCTTGTATTCGGCGGTCAGCCCGGCCTCCCCGTCCCCCACCATCGACAGCGCGGCGTAGCCGCAGGCGCTGTCGGCCAGCGCGCCCACGGCGCCGCCGTGGAAGAAACCGTGCTGCTGGGTCACGCCCTCGGACCATGGCATGGCGATCTCCACCTCGCCGCGCGTAACCCGCGTCAGCGCCGCGCCGAAGGTGGTCATCAGGCCCTGGCGGGAGAAGCTGGTGGCAATGGCATCCGCGCGCTCGGCGGACAAAGGCGTGGCATCGACAGCTTGGGGCATGGGCTTTCCTCGATTGAGAAACTATTCTATTTACGTTTACGTAAACGTCAATCAAATCCGATACCGAAACCGGATTAATGGTCTATCAGGCGCTTTTTTCCGCCACCGACGGTGATGCTTCGCACGCATGCGTCGCCAGCAACGCCCGGCACTGCCGCTCGTGCTGGTCGATCTCGGCTAGCTGCGCCTGCAGGTCCTCGAGCTGGCGCTCCAGCGTGCCGCGGTGATGCGCCAGCGCGTGCAGGAAGCGCTCCAGTTGCGGCGCGGTGTCGCGCGGCGACTCGTACAGGTCGAGGATCTCGCGGATTTCGTTGAGTGTCAGCCCGAGACGCTTGCCCCGCACCGTGAGCTTCAGGCGCGTGCGCTCGCGCCCGTTATAGACGCGCTTGCGCCCGGTCGGCCCTTCGCGCTCCGGCGACAGCAAGCCTTGGTCCTCGTAGAAACGGATCGCACGCGGCGTCACGTCGAACTCGCGGGCGAGATCGGTGATGGTGTAGGTTGGCGTGGCTGGCGAGTCTGGCATGATGGCCCGGTAAAAAAGTGAACGGTCGTTCGGTATGGAATGAAGTTTTCGCTTAATATTGAAAAAGCCCGCCCCAATTGACGTTAACGTTAGCGTCAAGCAAAGCCGATGGCAACCTTGACGTGCAACAGTGACATGCAACCGTGACGTGCAAGCCGCCATCTTGCGACGGCTACCGTGACAACGAGAAAGCCCGCCTGCGCCCGGCACCGCGCGCACAGGGCTTCAGACCCCGAGAGACTCTTCATGAACGCACTCGAACACCAACTCCAATACCCGTTTGGCGAAACCCTGCCTGAAGGCGGCGCGCGGCAGCAAGTGGCCCCCGGCGTCTACTGGCTGCGCATGCCGCTGCCCTTCGCGCTGGACCATATCAACCTGTGGCTGGTGCGCGACCGCCTCGAAGGCCGCGACGGCTGGACCATCATCGATTGCGGCGTCACCAACGACACCATCAAGGCGCACTGGGAGACCGTGTTCGCCAACGAGCTCGATGGCCTGCCCGTGCTGCGCGTGCTGGCCACCCACTGCCACCCCGACCACATCGGGCTGGCGCACTGGCTGTGCAAGCGCTGGGACGCCCGCCTGTGGATGAGCCTGGGCGACTACATGAACGCCCGCGTGATGGGTGGCGGCAGCGGCGTCGGCTCCAACGCCGGCGGCGACTTCGCGGCCAGCCACTTCGCCCGCCACGGCCTGACGGACCCTGACAGCCTGGAAAAACTGCGCGCGCGCAAGAGCTACTACCCGTCGCTGGTGCCGGACCTGCCTACCCAGTACCGCCGCATGATGGACGGCGACATCGTGCATATCGGCACCGACCCGGCCAAGTCGGGCTGGCGAGTGATCACTGGCTTCGGGCACGCGCCCGAGCACGTCGCCCTCTACAACGCCGCCTTGAATGTGCTGATTTCCGGCGACATGGTGCTCCCGCGCATCTCCACCAATGTCAGCGTGTTCGACATGGAGCCGGAAGCCAATCCGCTCAAGCTATACCTGGATTCCCTGGGCAAGTACGAGCCGCTGCCGGAAGACGTGCTGATCCTGCCGTCGCACGGCCGGCCGTTCCGGAACCTGCATATCCGCATCGAGCAGTTGCGCCAGCACCATGTGGAGCGGCTTGCCGAGACGCGGGCGGCCTGCGTGGAGAAGGCCTGCAATGCGCATGACATTGTCGGGGTGATTTTCAACCGGCAGTTTGATATTCACCAGATGACGTTTGCGATGGGCGAGGCGCTGGCGCATTTGCATGTGTTGTGGCATGCGGGGGAAGTCAGGCGGGAGATTGGGGGGGATGGGATTGTGAGGTTTAGGGTTTAGTGGTGGCCATTGGGGTTTAACTGCGACTGCAACTGCAACTGCAACTGCAACTGCAAAATCAGCTTCAAATTCAACGGCTTAAGGTCAAATGCAACTGCAGTTTCACCTCCCCTAAACTCCCTCCGCATACCGCGCCAAATACCCCACCCCCTCCACAGCCCGACTCCCATACCAAGAAACCATCTCCCCATCAATCAGCAAAACCTCCTTGCCAATCTGCCGCTCCAGCGCATCCACATGCGCCTCGGTAAATCGATAAGGCTCGCTGGACAGCAAAACCAGGTCGATCTCCCGCACCAGCGCATCGCTCCACCGGAAGCTCGGATACCGCGTCTGCGGCGTATTGGGCCGGCTGCAATCGCCGTCGACACAGGCCTGCGGCATGGCGTCGGCCGAAGGCCACGTCTGCCAGTTCACCAGCGCCAGCATCTGGCTGATATAGGTATCGCGCGACACCGTCATCCACGGATCCTGCCAGATCGCATACAGTACCTTGCGCGCGGGCCACTGGCGGGAACGCACCTGCGCCAGCTCCACTTCCAGCGCCTTGCAGAGCGCCTCAGCCTGGGCAAGGCGGCCGAAGATGCCGCCCAGCAGCCGATAGAGCGCCAGGTTGTCCTCGGGCGCGCACGGGTGGGTGACGATCACATGCGGCACAAACGCACGGATCTCATCCACCGTCTCGCGCCGGTTCTCGTCGATGTTGACCACCACATGCGTGGGCGCCAGCGCCCGCAGGCGCTCGAGCTTGACGTCCTTGGTGCCACCCACCTTGGCAACGGCACGCACGGCAGGCTCGGGATGGATGCAAAAGCCGGTGCGCGCCACCATCAGCGGCCCCAGCCCCAGCGCAAACAGCAGTTCGGTAACGGACGGCACCAGCGAGGCAATGCGCACCTCGCCCGTGGCCGGGCGGTGCAGGACACCGACTGCGTCCTGCCAGCTCATGGCTGCTTGTCCTGCGCGCGCGGCTTGCGCGGCGCGCGGGAGAAGATCGCGTCGTAGAGCCAGCGCGGCATCAGGTGCAGGATGGACGCGACCAGGCCCATCTGCCATGGCACCACGGCAAAGCGGCGCCCTGCGGCAATAGCACGCACCGCCTTGCGGGCGAACACGTCGGCGTCCATCAGGAAGGGCATGCGATAGGGATTGTGCTCGGTCATCGGCGTGCGGATGTAGCCGGGCGCGATGGTGACCACGCGGATGCGCTCGCGGCGCTGTTCCAGGCGCAGGCTTTCGAGCAGCTTGATCACGGCGGACTTGGAGGCGCTGTAGGCGCCCCCGCCCGGCAGGCCGCGCACGCCGGCCACGCTGGCGATGCCGACCAGCGTGCCGCGCCAGCCGCCGGCGCCGGGTTCCCGCCCGCGCATGGGCTGCATGAAGGGCTGGAAGGTGGTGAGCACGCCGAACCAGTTGGTGTCCATCACCATGCGGAAGGCTTCGAGATCCTCGCGCTCGCTGGCGACGGTGCCAACCGATACGCCGGCATTGGCGATTACCACATCGGGGCAACCAAAATGATCCAGGAAGTCTTGGGCGGCGCGCTGCATGGCATCGGCATCGCGCACATCCGCGGCATAAACGCGCACCGCATTGGGATTGGGCAGGGTGCGGGCGAATTCACGCAGCACCTCTTCACGCCGGCCAACCAGGCCGAGGATGGCGCCCTGCGAGGCGTACTCGCGCGCCAGGGCCTGGCCGAGTCCGCTCGACGCGCCGGTAAGGAAGACTTTCTGTGCTCGCATCGGGAGGGTCCAGGGGTAAGCGCAACATGGTTCATGCCGACCGACCCGCCCTGGCGCGCGCCGGACGCCGCGACGCCACGCCGGCGCCGGCGGTGCCGGACGACCGCTGGTGGCCGTCAGCCGGCTCGCGCGTGGCGAGCCGAAAGGCTGGCGGCCGCAGCCCGGGAATTACATCTTCTTGTCGCGCACCTGGCCGACCACGTAATCCATGGTCTGGATGGCCGTGCCCTTGGTGCCGGCGATGGACGGCGAGGTCACGTACTTGCCCTGCACCACAATGGTCGGCACGCCGTCGACCTTGTAGGCGTCGGCGATCTTGTTGGCGCGCTGCGAGTTGGTGGTCACCGAGAACGAGTTGTAGGCGTCGAGGAAGGCCTTGCGGTCGATGCCGTTCTTGGCCATGAAGTCGGCGATCTCGTTCGGGTCCAGCATGCGCTTGCGGTCGACGTGGATGGCGTTGAAGACCTTGGTGTGCATGGCGTCCAGCTTGCCGATGGCTTCCAGCGCGTAGAAGATCTTGGTGTGCGGCAGCAGGTCGTCGCGGAAGGCAACCGGCACGCGCTTGAACACCACGTCCTTGCCTTGCTTGCCGACCCAGGCTTCCAGCTCGGGCTCGAAGTCAAAGCAGTGCGGGCAGCCGTACCAGAAGAACTCGGTGACTTCGATCTTGCCCGGCGAGACGGGCTGCGGCGCTTTCAGGACCTGGTATTCCTTGCCCGAGGTGGGCGCGGCTGCCTGGGCGGGCGCGGTCATCAGGAAACCGGTCACAGCGACCAGCGTGGCAAACAAGGTGGCGAGTTTCTTCATGTGGCGCGGCTTTCGAGAATGGGCAATGAGCGTATGACAGCGGCGGGGTGATCCGGTTCAGCGGATCGCCCCGGGTTACCGTTACTGCTTGTTACTGCTTGGTAAAGCGAATGACCGAAGCTTCGAAGCCCGACGCCTGCAACCGGTCGCGCGAACGGTTCATGTCGTCGATCTTGTTGAACGGCCCCAGGCGCACGCGATAGAGCTTGACGCCGTTGACGTCGCGCTCGGTCACCTTGGCTTCGAACCCCTGCATGGCCAGGTTGGCCTTCTGGCGGTCGGCGTCGTCCTGCGAGCGGAAAGCGCCTACCTGCAGCAGGTAGCCCACCTTGTTGGCATCGGCCTGGGCGATCTCGGCGATCGGGTCGGCGACGGGCTTCTCGGCCGGCTTTTCTGCAGGCTTCTCGGCAGGCTTCTGCGCCGGCTTTTCGGCAGGCTTTTCCGCGGGCTTGTCCACGGGTCTTTCAGCGGGCTTCTCGGCGGGCTTCTCGGCGGGGCGTTCCGCGGGCCGGTTGACGGCCACCGGCGGCTGGCGCTCGGGCGGCTTCACCGTGGTCGGCGCCGGGCCGGCGGGCTGCTCCGGCTCGGCGGCGGGCCCGACGGGCTTGGCCGGCGTCTTGCTCCACAGCGGCTTGTTGGGATCGCTTGGCGCTTCCTGCGCCGGAGCGGGCAGGTTGCTGACCACATTGCCGGGCTCGGCCGGCTTCTGTGCGCCCTTTTGCTGGAATGGCGCCGGCGACTTGGTGATGTACAGGGCGACCACTACCGCGATCGCCAGGCCGACGATCAGGCCCAGCACCAGTCCCAGGAACGTACCTCCGCGCTGCGGGGCGCGGCTGGCATTGCGCGGGGTGCGCTTGCGTTGCTGTTGCATGAATTCCTCTAGCGTGATGGCGCGATTATAGAGCCTGCGCCGATCCCGGCATCACTGTCTGTGGTCAGGGCGATACGGATAAGGCGCGCCATGCCGGGGGCTTGCCCCGGCATGGCGCCGGCATGGCTTACATGCGCTGCGGCGCCGAGACGCCGATGACCGCCAGCCCGTTGCGCAGCACCTGGCGGGTGGCGGCCAGCATCGCCAGGCGAGCCAGCTTGACCGCCTCGTCATCCACCAGCACGCGATCGGAGTTGTAGAAGGCGTGGAAATCGCCCGCCAGGTCCCGCAGGTAAAAGGCGACCGCATGCGGCGCCAGCTCACCCGCCGCCGCCGCCAGCATATCCGGGAAATCGGCCAGGCGCTGGCCCAGCGCGAGCGCCTGCGGGGTGGCGTCGGCGCCGGTTACGGGCGCCAGGTCGGTGCCGGCCAGGGCAGGCAGCCTGGCCTCCCAGTCCGCGCCGCCCCAGGATTCGAAGATCGAGCAGATGCGGGCATGGGCGTACTGCACGTAATACACCGGGTTCTCGTCGTTCTGCTTGAGGGCCAGGTCGACGTCGAAGATGAATTCGGTGTCGGCCTTGCGCGACAGCAGGAAAAAGCGCACCGCGTCGCGCCCGCGGGTGAAGTGCTCGGGCCAGTCGGCCACGCCGGCTTCCAGGCAGCCGCGGATGGTCTCGCCGCCTTCCGCGCCGTTGCTCCACTCGATCAGGTCGCGCACGGTCACGTAGGAACCGGCGCGCTTGGAGATCTTGACCTCCTCGCCGTTCTTCATGACAGTGACCATCTTGTGCAGGATGTAGTCGGGGTAGCCTTTGGGGATGCCGATGTCCAGCCCCTGCAGGCCGGCGCGCACGCGGGCAATGGTGCCGTGGTGGTCGCTGCCCTGCACGTTGATGACCTTGGCGAAGCCGCGCTCCCACTTGCTGGTGTGGTAGGCCACGTCCGGCACGAAATACGTGTAAGTGCCGTCGGTCTTGCGCATGACGCGGTCCTTGTCGTCGCCGTCGTCGGTGGTGCGCAGCCACAGGGCGCCTTCGTTCTCGTAGGTCTTGCCCTTGGCCACCAGCGACTGCACGGCGGCCTCGACGCGGCCGTCGCTGTACAGCGAGGACTCCAGGTAGTAGTGGTCGAACTTGACGCCGAAGGCGCGCAGGTCGATGTCCTGCTCGTTGCGCAGGTAGGCCACGGCAAACTTGCGGATCGATTCGATGTCTTCGACGTTGCCGGAGGCCGTCACGGCGTCGCCGTCGGAGGCGCGCACGGTCTTGCCGGCCAGGAAGTCGGCGGCGATGTCGGCGATGTAGTCGCCGTTGTAGGCCGACTCCGGCCAGGCGGCGTCGCCCGGCTTGAAGCCGCGGGCGCGTGCCTGCACCGATACGGCCAGGTTCTGGATCTGCACGCCAGCGTCGTTGTAGTAGAACTCGCGATGCACGGCAAAGCCCTGCCAGTCCAGCAGGTTGGCCAGCGCGTCGCCCAGTGCCGCCTGGCGGCCGTGGCCGACGTGCAGCGGGCCGGTCGGGTTGGCGGAGACGAACTCGACCAGCACCTTGCCGTGCACGCCGCTGTCCTTGGCGCCGTAGCGGTTGCCCTGCTCCAGCACCGCGCGCAGCACGTCGGCCTTGGCGGCCGGCGTCAGGCGCAGGTTGATAAAGCCGGGGCCGGCGATTTCCAGGCTGGCCACCAGCCCGGCGGTACGCGCGTCGGCCTTGACCGCGTCGACGATCTGCTGGGCCAGCTCCCGCGGGTTGCGCTTGAGCGCGCGGGCAACCTGCATGGCGAGGTTGCAGGCCAGGTCGCCGTGGGCGGCGACCTTCGGACGCTCGAAGACGGCGTCGGGCAGGGCGGCGTCGGCCGGAGCGATTGCGCGCACCGCGTCATTGAACGCAGCGGCAAGATTGGTGGTCTGAACTGGCAGCATGGATGTCGTGGCCCTGAGGCGGTTGTCTGGTGCCGTAGCGGCGGTTCTGCCGCGGCGGCACCGTCACGGGCGGCATGTGGAGGCCGCGCCGCGTGGCAGGCAATGAATTGCAGAACGCGGAATTTTATCAGGTGCTATGCTGACATCATGCAGCAAGCCCAAAACCGGCTGTTGCGAGTCCTTTGCCCGATCCCGGGACAAGCCGCGCGGCCATGGTTTTCGCCCATGTACTTCGCTGTACGCCAAGGAAAGGAAATATCATGCTGATCACCTTCAAATCCCACGCGTCGCAAGACCTCATCATGATGAGAGACCTTGCCGTGACGCTCCTGGGGATTATCGGCAAGCACCTGGGAGAGCGCGGGGTGATCACCATCGAGGAACTGCCCCGCTGCATCCATATACTGGAAGCCGCTGTGACGGACGCCAAGAAGGTGCACCCGGCCGTATCGTCGGTCCACCCCGGCAAGAATGACGACGACATCGAGGAAGAGCCCCTGCACCTGGGCCAGCGCGCCTACCCCTTCCTCGACATGCTGCGCGCTTCCCAGCGCGAGAACACCGAGGTGATGTGGGGGGTGTAGGCAGCGCGCCGCATCCCTGTAGATAGACAACAAGGTGGCCGGCGCCAGCCGGCGGCCTTGCCCGCCCTTCCACTAGCCCTTCCGCTCACCCTTCCGCTCGCCGCTCTTCGGCCAGCTTCCCGCCCCGCCTGGTTTCCATTCTCCTGCTTGCCAGCGCTTCCGGAAAAAAATGGCCCGGCCGATGATTCGGGCCGGGCATGCCGGATCAGGGAGGGGATCCGGAACGGGGAAGAATTGTGTTGTGGGGTGCGACCCACGTGGCGAGTGCGGCGCATGCAGCACTGCCAGCCCGGCTGGCGCCGTAGCGCTAGCCCTTGTCCAGCATGTCCGCGAGCTCGTCGGCGTGTTCTTCCTCGACCGCCAGGATCTCCTCCAGCATGCGGCGGGTGGTCGGGTCGCGCTCTCCCAGGTACTGCACCATCTCGCGGTAGCTCTCGATGGCGATCCGCTCGGCCACCAGGTTTTCCTTGATCATGTCGGTCAGCGATCCGGCCTCGACGTACTCGGCATGGCTGCGCGAGGTCAGGGTGTCCGGCGAGAAGTCCGGTGCCCCGCCCAGTTGCACGATGCGCGCCGCAATGCGGTCGGCGTGCCCCTGTTCGTCGTCGGAGTGCACCTTGAACTCGGCCGCGACGGGTTCCGCGTGGATCCCCTTGGCCATGAAGAAGTGGCGCCGATAGCGCAGCACGCAAACCAGCTCGGTGGCCAGGGCTTCATTGAGCAGCTTCAGCACGGTGGTCCGGTCCGCGTCGTAGTCATGGGTGACGGCACCGTCCTCAATGTGCTTGCGGGCGCGTTCGCGCAGCGTCTTGACGTCCGACAGGAAGCCCCCGCTTGCGCCTTTCTCATTCTGGGCCTGCTGATCCTTGCCCTTGCCGCCAACGGGCTTCTCTGGCTTCTCTTTCACGGGGGTGTCCATGGCAGTCATGCTCCTGTGGATTCGGGGATGGACTCTGACGGGCCTGCTGCCCTATTCAATCGGGCCGGGCGCAATGGCTCAGTCAGTCGTTGCCGCTGCGCCCATTGGCCGCCAGCGCCAACAGCAAGCCGAGCAAAGCGCCTACCGCCGCCGCGATACCGATCGCCTTCAACGGCGACGCCACCACGCGTTGCTGCACGCCGTCCACTGCGTGGTCGACACGCTCGCGGGCGCGGGCCTTGAGTTGGTCGGCCAGGGCGCGTGAGCGGTCCTGCAGCCGGCGTCCGGCCTGCACTGCCTCGGACGAGCCTTCGCGCCCCAGCACTTCCATCGTTTGCTCGAGCTGGGCGATCAGCGCCCTGACCTCGCCGGCCACGGGCCTGGCGGCTTCGCGGGCGGCGCCGCGCGCATCGCGCGCCGCATGCCGGATCTGGCGCACCGTGCTTTCGGCACTGTCAGCCAGGTGACTCACTTCTTTTCGGATCTTCGGATTGTTGGTCAGCATCGCTTATCTCCGTTTCGTCTGATGACGCGCTGTGATTCGGTTCATGCTGTCTGTCAGGATGCCGGGACAGCATGGGCAGTGCGGGGCGGCGGCCCTGCCGACCGCCGCCCTGCCCGCCCGCGGCTTTCGCTGCCATCGCGCAAGCCGCGCCTGACACCCCTGCCTGACACCCCCTAACGCCTGACCAGGCTGATCACAAACGTCACCAGCGCAACCACCAGGAAGATGAAGAACAGGATCTTGGCGATCTCGACCGCCCCTGCCGCGATGCCCCCAAAACCGAATACCGCGGCGATCAGGGCGATGACAAAAAATACGAGTGCGTAGTGCAACATGGTGATGGCTCCCTAAGTGGATGGGGCTGCGGCGCCAGGTGGCACGCGCTTGGCAAGTGACAGCGGCTGGCGATTGCTATTCGCTATTTCACCGCCTTGAACACGGTCACGCCCAGGACAAGGAACAGCACGAACAGCACCAGGAAGATGAAGAACAGGATCTTGGCAATGCCGGCCGCACCGGCAGCAATGCCTGTGAACCCCAGCAAGCCGGCGACCACGGAGACCACTGCAAAGATCAGCGCCCATTTCAGCATTGACGTTCTCCCTCGTTCTTCCCGAGCTGGCTTGACGCAGGGTGCGCAAGCTCATGGAACCATGGTAGAAATCAGACCTCCCTGCAGACACCGCAGCCGCACCGATTCGCTTGTCAGCCGATTCCTACAGCCCAAGCGCTGGCGCGGCCTCGCGGGCAGCACCACGGAGGCGGCGGGTTGACCGTGGGCCGTCGATGTGCTTCCATCGACGCAGGCAGGTGCAGGCCAGGCGCGGCGGCGCGGGAACGCCGCGCCGGCCAAGCGCCCGATATCGGGAAACGAACATGTTCAAGCAGTCACTGTTGCGCTCGACCTTGCTACTGGCGGGCGGCATCGTGCTTACCGTGGTGGTGCTGATCGCCTCCGAGGCGGGCAACATTCGCTTGCGCCAGGGCTATACGCAAGTCATCCAGTCGCAGCAGGTACAGGGCCAGATCACCTCCCTGCTTGGCGAGCTGGTCAATGCCGAAGCCGGCCAGCGCGGCTTCCTGCTGACCGGCAAGGAAAACTACCTCCAACCGTATTACCAGGCTGTGCCGCGCATCAATGCGCTGATGAGCGCGCTGCGTAACCGCTACGCGGACGACCCGGAGGCGCTCAAGCTGTTCACCGAGGCTTCCACCGCCGTCAACCGCAAGCTGACCGAGATGGACCTGACGCTGATCTACGGCAAGCGCGACGTGGAGGTCGCGCTCGACCTGGTGCGCACGGACTTCGGCAAGCAGACCATGGACAACGCGCGGCGCGGGCTGGAAGCCTTGCTCCAGCGCGAGGCGGCATTGGTGCCGCAAAGCCTGGAGTACGCCGACCGCGATCTCGCGCTGTCGCGCTACGGCATCGGCCTGCTGACCGCCATCAATATCGTGCTGCTGATCGTGGTGGGCTTGCAGCATTCGCGCCGCATGGCGGTATCGGAAGCCGCGCGCAGCGAGCTGGAAGAAGAAAGTGCGCGCCTGGATAACATGGTGCGCTCGCGCACGCGCCAGCTATCGGCGCTGGCATCCCACCTGCAGCGCGTGACCGAGGACGAGAAGACGCGGCTGGCGCGCGAGCTGCACGACGAGCTGGGCGCCATCCTGACCGCCACCAAGCTCGATATGCACTGGGTGCGCCGCCGCATCCAGGACACGCACCCGGATGTGGCGGAAAAGCTCACCCGCGTGATGCTGCATGTGGACCAGGGGATCCAGATCAAGCGGCGCCTGATCGAGGACCTGCGGCCCACCGTGCTGCTCAACCTGGGCCTGAAGGAAGCCATCGGCCAGTTGGTGGAGGAAGTCGCCGCGCGCAACCGGTGGGAGGCGGATGTGCAGCTGGCAGAGGCGGTGCCGCCGCTGCGCGACGACGCGGCCATCGCCCTTTACCGCATCGTGCAGGAGTCGCTCACCAACGCCAGCAAGTACGCCGAAGCGCAGCGCGTGTCCATCAAGCTCGATTGCGCCGACGGCGTGCTCTCGCTGGCAATCAGCGACAACGGGCGCGGGCTGCCGGCGGATTTCGAATTGCGGCGCTCGGTGGGACACCATGGCCTGCTGGGCATGGAGCAGCGCATGATCGCGCTGGGCGGCACGCTGGAGCTCCAATCGGAGCGCGGCGCCGGCGTAACCATCCGGGTAGTGGTGCCGCTCACCGATGCCATCGTGGCGCCGCCGCGCGATGATGAGGACGGGCTGGACGGGCTGGGTGACCCCGGCGGGCAGCCGCAGGACGAGCCCACCAGCACGCCGCCGGCCAACTAAGCAATGAAAATGGAAAAGGGGCTCCGCGGAGCCCCTTTTCCATTCCTCTTGTCCGGCTGCCATGCACACGGCACGCCGGTTGGTACCTTACATCTTCTGCTTGGTGCTCTCGGCGGCGCCTTGCACCTTCTCGCCGCCCTTCTCGATGTCCTTGCCGGCACCGGCCATCGTGTTGCAACCGGTCACCAGGACCACACCTGCCAGGGCACACAGCGCCATCAGCTTTCTCATGATTCTCTCCTTGCTCTAGGTTGACGCGGCATGGCCGCGATTGGAACGGCTGGTACTACTGATACGGGTCTATACGTATTCGAAGTATTCGAAGCATTTGACGTACTCGATACGTACTCGATACGCACTCAATACGGATTCAGCCCCCTGCCTGCGCGTACTCCTCGATCACCCGGAACACCTGCTCGAGCTCGAGCGACTTGTCAAAGAAATAGTCCGCGCCGGCCTCGGCACACTGCCGCCGGTATGTAGGCACCTGGGCATGATTGGTGTACACGATGCGGATGCCCGACACCTTGGTCTTCTGCAAGGCGCGCAGTACATTGATTCCGTTGCCTTGCCGCAACTGCAGGTCGACGATGACGACCTCGTACTTGCCCGCCTCGTAGAGGCGCAGCGCCGAGCTTTCGGTATCCGCCCAATCCACGACTTCGATAAACGGAAAAGCGTTCAGGTATTCAAGCAACATACCCCGCAGTACCGCTGAGTCCTCGATTAGCAGGACCCGCAGCGCGCGATACGAAGGGGCCGCAGCTTGATCCAACATGATTCCATGGTAGCAACAGAGTATAGGGACGGACTATCGGCGTCCGTCCTACAGCAGCGTCAGGCAAACGCGGCAGAATGCCTGGTAATGCGCTTTGCCTTGGCTGCGCCTACTCCACCAGGCCGTTCTTGATCGCGTAGTAGGTCAGGTCGGCATTGGTCTTCATGCCCATCTTTTCCAGGATGCGCGAGCGATAGGTGCTGACCGTCTTGACGCTCAGGAACAACTCCTCGGCAATTACCGAGACCGACTGCCCGCGCGAGAGCTTGCAGAATATCTGGAACTCGCGCTTGGACAAGGTCTGGTGCAGCGGCTGGTCGGTGGGCTTATCCAGCCCGCCGATGAGCAGGTCCGCCACGGTTGCGCTGACATAGCGCCGGCCCTGGGCCACGGTGCGGATGGCCTTGACGAGATCGTCCGGTGCGCTTTCCTTGGTCAGGTAGCCGGAAGCGCCCGCGCGGATCAGGTTGATGGCGTACTGCTCTTCCGGGTAGGTGGAGAGGATCAGCACCGGCAGGTCGGGATGGCGCTGGCGCAGCAGCTTGAGCACGTCGATGCCGTTGCGGTCGGGCATCGAGATATCGAGCACCACCACATCGAACTCGAGCTCGCGCAGCCGCGTCATGACTTCGTCGCCGCTGGCAGCTTCCCCTTCCACCCGGATATCCGGCTCGTCGGCAATGAACTGGCGCAGACCGGCGCGCACGATCTGGTGATCGTCGGCGATCAAAACGCGAATCATGGAATTCTCCCCTGGGCATGGATGCCCCAGCTCTCAGGAGCGGCCGGGCTAATGCATTGTAGTGCTTACAATGCGGCGCGAATGTCGGTGTAAGACTGACACGCTCCCGGATGGCGGCGCCAATGAAAAAGGGACGGGGGTGAACCCGTCCCTGCTGAAAAAACCATGGGCTTCGCTTCAGGTGGCTCCCGGCTAAGCCACCCCTACCCCGGCCCTCTCCCCCTGAGGGGAGAGGGTGAGACAGCCGTCGTCGTAGCACGCAGGTTTGGCCTGTTCGGCGGCTTCGGCAAATGCCTCAGGATTGTCAGCGCTTCGGCTTACTGGAGCTTGGTCGACGTGCCGGCACCGGCTTCTGCACTGGTGTCGGTCGAAGCCTCGCCCTTCTTGCTCTTGGCGTGGCTGCTGTGCTTCTTGGTCTTGGCGGTCGACTTGGCTTGCGTAGCAGCGTCGGCATCGGCGCCCACCTTGGCGTCCACGCCCTTGTCGGCGCTGGCCGAGACGCCCAGGCCAACGTTGGCACCTGCGCCGGCCGCTGCACCCTTGTCTGCGGGCGCGCTGACCGCGGGCGCCGCGATGGCGCCGGTGGCGCCAGCCTTCGCATCAACGCCGGTGCCTTGCGCCATGGCCAGCGAGGAAGCGGCAGCGATCGAGAGAGCGGAAAGGGAGATCAGCAGTTTGTTCATGGAGAGGCTCCTTGCAGTTTGCGCCGCGGCGAAACATTCGCTGCGGTGTTCACTTGAAGTGAGCCTTCAGTCTATGGATGCGGACCCGCGCGGTCTGTTAGGAGATGTAATGCCTTGTAAGGAGTGGTGAAGAACGCCCGACGCCACATGGACGCGCCCGGAGGAGCTTTTCCCTGCTTACCCAATGGCTTGCGGCGGTGCAGCGGCGAAAACCGCCACGGCCGCCGACGCACGCGGTTACAGGTTAGGCGCGAGCGCCCGCTCCAGCACGCTGCGCTCTTCGCCGCGGCGCGCCACCATGTCGTCGAGCTGGTCCTGCCCGATCTTGCCCACCGAGAAATAGGTGGACTCCGGATGCGCCAGGTAGAAGCCGCTCACCGATGCGGCCGGCGTCATCGCCAGCGAGTCGGTGATGCCCATGCCGATCTCGGCGGCATTGAGGTACTCGAACATCGGCGCCTTGACCGTATGCTCCGGGCAGGCGGGATAGCCCGGCGCCGGACGGATGCCGCGATAGGTCTCGGCGATCAGTTGCTCGTTGGTCAGCACCTCGCCGGCGTCGTAGCCCCACAGGTCCTTGCGCACGCGCTCGTGCAGGCATTCGGCGAAGGCTTCGGCCAGGCGGTCGGCCAGCGACTTCAGCATGATGGCGCTGTAGTCGTCGTGGTCGGCCTCGAACTGGGCCTCCTTCTTGTCCACGCCGATGCCGGCGGTGACGGCGAACACGCCGATGTAGTCGGCGATGCCGCTGTCCTTGGGCGCGACGAAGTCCGCGAGGCAGCGGTTGGGGCGCATCACGCCATCGATCACCGGGCGCTCGCTTTGCTGGCGCAGGTTGTGCCAGGTCAGCGCGACCTGGCTACGGGTCTCGTCGGTGTAGATCTCGATGTCGTCGTCGTTGACGGCGTTGGCCGGCAGCAGGGCCAGCACGCCGTTGGCCGTCAGCCAGCGGCCCTGGATCAGGCGCGACAGCATGGCCTTGCCGTCGGAGAACACGCGGCGGGCGGATTCGCCGACGATCTCGTCATTGAGGATGTCGGGGAATTTGCCGGCCAGGTCCCAGGTCTGGAAGAACGGCGCCCAGTCGATGTAGTTGGCGAGCTCCGTCAGGTCGTAGTTGCGGAAGATGCGCCGGCCGATGAATTTCGGCTTGGGCGGCACGTAGGCTCTCCAGTCCACCGGCGTCTTGTTGGCGCGGGCCTTCGCCAGCGACACCATCGGCGTGGCTTTCTTGTGGGCGTGCTGGTGGCGGATGCGTTCGTAGTCGGTCTTCAACTCGTCCAGGTACTTGGCGGCGCCATCGTCGGACAGCAGGCTGGATGCCACGCTGACCGAGCGCGAGGCGTCCGGCACGTAGACCACCGGGCCTTCGTAGTGCGGCGCGATCTTGACCGCGGTGTGCACGCGCGAGGTGGTGGCGCCGCCGATGAGCAGCGGGATCTTCTTGATGCGGAAGTAGTCGTCGCGCTGCATCTCGGAGGCGACGTAGGCCATTTCCTCGAGCGACGGCGTGATCAGCCCGGACAGGCCGACGATGTCCGCGCCCTCGACCTTGGCGCGCGCCAGGATCTCGTTGCACGGGACCATCACGCCCATGTTGACCACTTCGAAGTTATTGCACTGGAGCACCACCGAGACGATGTTCTTGCCGATGTCGTGCACGTCGCCCTTGACGGTGGCGATGACGATCTTGCCGCGTGCCTTGACGTCGCCGCCGGCCTCGGCCAGCAGGCGCTTTTCCTCTTCGATGTAGGGCAGCAGGTGGGCCACGGCCTGCTTCATCACGCGGGCGCTCTTGACCACCTGCGGCAGGAACATCTTGCCGGCGCCGAACAGGTCGCCCACGATGTTCATGCCGTCCATCAGCGGGCCTTCGATCACCTCGATCGTGCGGCCGCCGCGCGCTTCCACCTGCTGGCGCACTTCCTCGGTGTCTTCCACGATGAAGGTGGTCAGGCCATGTACCAGCGCGTGCGACAGGCGGTCGGCCACCGGCACCGGGTTCTCCGGTGTGCCGCGCCACAGCAGGTTTTCTTCGCGCTTCGCGCCGCCGCCCTTGTAGCGGTCGGCGATCTCCAGCAGGCGGTCGGTGCTGTCCTCGCGGCGATTGAGCACCACGTCCTCCACGCGCTCGCGCAGCTCGGCGTCGAGCTGGTCGTACACGCCGAGCTGGCCGGCGTTGACGATGCCCATGTCCATGCCCGCCTTGATGGCGTGGTACAGGAACACGGTGTGGATGGCCTCGCGCACCGCATCGTTGCCGCGAAACGAGAACGACACGTTGGACACGCCGCCGCTGACCTTGGCGTACGGCAGGTTCTGCTTGATCCAGGCGGTGGCTTCGATGAAGTCCACCGCATAGTTGTTGTGCTCCTCGATGCCGGTCGCAACAGCGAAGATGTTCGGGTCGAAGATGATGTCTTCGGGCGGGAAGCCGACTTCATTGACCAGGATGTCGTAGCTGCGCTTGCAGATCTCGGTCTTGCGGGCAAAGGTGTCGGCCTGGCCCTTCTCGTCGAAGGCCATCACCACGGAAGCGGCGCCGTAGCGGCGGATCAGCTCGGCGTGATGACGGAATTGTTCCTCGCCTTCCTTGAGCGAGATCGAGTTGACCACGGGCTTGCCCTGCACGCACTTCAGGCCGGCCTCGATCACGTCCCACTTGGACGAGTCCAGCATGATGGGCACGCGCGCGATATCGGGCTCGGAGGCGATCAGGTTGAGGAACCTCACCATGGCCGCCTTGGAGTCCAGCATGGCCTCGTCCATGTTGATGTCGATGATCTGAGCGCCGTTCTCGACCTGCTGGCGGGCTACCACCAGCGCCTCGTCGAACTGGCCGTTCAGGATCATGCGGGCGAAGGCCTTGGAGCCGGTGACGTTGGTGCGCTCGCCGACGTTGACGAAGAGCGTGTCTTCGTCGATGGTGAAAGGCTCGAGGCCGGACAGGCGCATCGGACGCGGCGGCAGGGTATCGTTGGTCATGGCTTGATCTTGTTCTGTGGGCTCGCGATGCATGTTCAGGCGGCGTCGCGGTACTGGCCGGGCCAGGTGCGCGGCTTCTTGCTGGCCACGCGCTCGGCGATGGCGGCGATGTGCTCGGGCGTGGTGCCGCAGCAGCCGCCCACCAGGTTGACCAGGCCGGACGCGGCGAACTCTTCCACCAGCGACGACGTGACCTCCGGGGTTTCGTCGAAGCCGGTATCGCTCATCGGGTTGGGCAGGCCGGCGTTCGGGTAGCACGACACGGCGGCGTCGCAGATCTTGGCCAGTTCGGCGATGTAGGGGCGCATCAGCGTGGCGCCGAGCGCGCAGTTCAGGCCGAAGGTGATCGGGCGGGCGTGGCGCAGGCTGTTCCAGAAGGCTTCCACCGTCTGGCCGGAGAGAATGCGGCCGGAGGCATCGGTGACCGTGCCGGAGATCATCACGGGCAGGCGCTCGCCGGTGTCCTCGAACAGCTGGTCGATGGCGAACAGCGCGGCCTTGGCGTTGAGCGTGTCGAAGATGGTTTCCACCAGGAACACGTCGGCGCCGCCTTCCAGCAAGCCCTTGCCTTGCTCGTAGTACGAATGGCGCAACTCTTCGAAGGTCACGTTGCGCGCGCCCGGGTCGTTCACATCCGGCGAGATGCTGGCGGTCTTGGGCGTGGGGCCGAAGGCGCCGGCCACGAAGCGCGGCTTGTCGGGCGTGCTGTACTTGTCGCACGCTTCGCGCGCCAGCCGGGCGGCGACCACGTTCATCTCGTACGCGAGGTCCGCCATCTTGTAGTCTTCCTGGGCCACGCCCGTCGCGCCAAACGTGTTGGTCTCGATCAGGTCGGCGCCGGCGGCCAGGTACTGCTCGTGGATCTCGCTGATGACCTGCGGGCGGCTCAGCAGCAGCAGCTCGTTATTGCCCTTGACGTCGACATGGTGGCCGGCGAAACGCTCGCCGCGGTAATCCGCCTCGGTCAGCTTGTAGCGCTGGATCATGGTGCCCATGGCACCGTCCAGGATCAGGATGCGCTCGCGCAACAGGGCCGGCAGGTTGGCCGCCCGGGTGTAGGGGCGCGCGGGAGGAAGCGAGGCGGAACGTGGGGCGGCGCTCATGTGGGGCTCGACAGCAAGAGAAAAGACTGCGATTTTATCAGTTGCATCAATGGTTTGCGGAATAACGGCAACAGCCCGCCAGTGCAGCCAACGGCGCTCGCGGGTTGCAGCGCGGCACCACCCGGCCCTACACTGGGGCACATGCCCCTACATTCCCATTAACGGAAAGCCTTGCCATGCAACACCTCAGCCCCGGCGACGCGCAAACGCTCCTCAGCGAGTCGCCCGACGCGCTCTTCATCGATTGCCGCAGCGAAATGGAGTACCTCTTCGTTGGGCACCCCAAGGGAGCGCATAACGTGCCCTGGAACGATGGCCCGGACTGGGAGGTGAACCCGCATTTCGTGCAGTCGGTGAAAAAGCTCGCGGGCCAGGCCTCGGCGCGACCGGTGCTGCTGATCTGCCGCAGCGGCAACCGCTCGACGGCCGCCGCGCGGGCCCTGGAGGGTGCCGGGTTCTCTACCGTCTACAACGTGCTGCATGGCTTCGAGGGCGACCTCGACGCCGAACGCCACCGCAACACGCTCAACGGCTGGCGCCATGCCGGGCTGCCCTGGGAACAGTATTGAATGGCTGGGAAGTGGCCGGGAACGGATCCTGAAAGCAAGAAGCCCGCGCAGTGCGCGGGCTTCTTGCTATTTTCTCTATGGCTTGGCTTGCCGGCCCGTCGCACGACGGAAAGCCGGCAAAGGCAACCGCGGAGCCTAGTGCATCACTAGCGGGTGAATCATCACTGTATCGAACTTGCCAAGGAAATCATCCACCTCTTCCACCGACGGCTCGCTTTCGATCAGACGCGCCACGTCCGCGCGAAAGCTCTCGGCCATCTGGCCACCGAGGAAAATCTCGCGTTTCAGGTTCTTGTCCACGATTTCATAGCCGCCAGAGGCAAGAGGCGCATGCTCGACATCCGCACCAAACTCGACAATGCAGTAATTGTCGCTGTTGTAGATCATTTGCATGGCATACCTCCTGGCTGTCATGGGTCAAGCGGCGGGCGACTGATTATTTCGATAACCGGCACACTGGCCGGTTGCCCTCCGCGATTTCACCTCCAAGCTGAGGGTGTTTGCCGTGTTTTCAAGTTCTGCTTCGGCAAACCGCAGGTTTTAAGCGTTCCCTCACTACGTTGGGCAACGGCCGCCCCAGCAAGTTCTTGAGTTTGGTGGGAAAGATATCGCCCGCTGTTCTGCCCTGATAGCGACGGTTCGTCTCAGGGTACATCACACTGTGCACCGCAAGCCGCATTGCCGAGAAAAGCATCGAGCACGGCATGAAAGCGATCGGCCTGCTCGATATGGGCAAGGTGCGCGGCGTGCGGCAGGATTTCGAGCCGGGCTCCGGGAATGGCGGCGGCAATCTCGCGTGCCATCGCCGGCGGCGCCCCCAGGTCCTCCTCGCCGGCCACTACCAGGGTAGGGCAATGAATGCGCGCAATCGCCCCGGCCAGGTCGAATGCCATGATGGCCAGGCTGGTTCCCACGTAGCCGTGCACGGGCGTGGCCAGCAGCATCTCGCGCACGCGGGCCGCCTCCTGCGGATGCGCGCCCCGGAACGCCGCGCTGAGCCAGCGCTGCATGGTGCTGTCGGCAACACCCGCCATGCCGTGCGCTTCCACGTGGCCGATGCGCTCATGCCACATCGGGTGGGCATCCAGCGGCGTGCGGTTGACGGTGTCGACCAGGGTCAGTGACAGCAAACGCTCGGGATGGCGCACGGCCGCGGTCTGGCCGATCATGCCGCCCACCGAGACCCCGACGAAATGCGCGGCCGGCACCTCCAGCGCATCCATCAGGCAGGCCACGTCGTCGGCCAGGCGGATCATCGAGTAGGCGCCGATCGGCGCATCGCTCTGGCCGTGCCCGCGCAGGTCGTAGCGCAGCACGCGGTAGCGCGGCGCCAGCTGGCGCGCCGTGGCGTCCCACAAGGTGTGATTGGCGCCCAGCGCATGCGCCAGGACCACCCAGGGGCCGTCGCCCCCGTCGATGCGAACGTGCAGGCTGATCTCGCCCACGCGCACGCGGCGGGTTTCGGATGGTGGCAGGGTGGCGCTCATGACGGGTCTCCGGTTGTTGGTGAAAACACGGTGAACCACAGCGGCGGCCGATGCCGCGGCTTGCGGACGGCTTGAGGACGGCCCGAGCACGGCTTCAAGACTCAGTGCAGCGGTTCGCTGTCGCGATAGACGAGCTCGATCTGGGTGCCGTCGGGCTCCGTCTGGCGCAGCTTGACCGGCATCCATTGCAGCGACTGCGCCAGCCACACCTCCACGCGCCGGCGATCGTTGGCATGACGCGGCAGGCGCACGAAGTGCTTGGCCCGCACGGTGGCGCGGCCGGTATCCACATCCTCTTCCCCCACATACTGCACCTGCATGGGCTCCAGGTCACGCGTATCCGCCACATCGAAGGTTTCCGTCACGCCGGGCGTGGCGTAGCGCTGCGGATTGCCCCGCACCAGCCCCACCAGTTGCAGGAACACGCTGAAACGGTCCTGGCCCGCGGCGGGCAACGGCTCCTGCTTGCCGCGCCCCTCGAAGACGAGCGAGCCGGCGGCGCGATCGAAGCGTGCCGCCTCAACGCGGTTGCGGCGGCTCTCCTCATAACGCTCGGGCGCGAGGCCGCGCTCGCTGAGCGCGCCGGTGCTGTGAAAAGCGAAGCGGAACCACAACACGCGCGTTTCCACCGCGAGCTGGTAACGCGCGCCATCGTGCTGCCAGCGGATCAGGCCATCCGGGTTCTGCACGCCGTTGACGAAGCTGGCGTAGTGCAGCAGCGTGGGTGGGGGCGCCGAATAGCGAACGTTGTCGGGGGGCGCCGCGGCCTGCGTGGCAGGCGGCGCGGATGCGGGCGCCGCGCTGGTCCCGGCCTCGCCAGCGGCGCTCGCCATGGAAGGGCCGGCGCCCGGCGTGGCAAGCAGCGGCGGCGCCTCAGGGGCGGCGGGTGCTTCAACAGGGGACTCAGGCGTGGGCGCCGGCTCGGCGCGCGCCGCCGGGGGCCGCTTCTGCACGACCGGGGCCGGGCGTGGCGGCGCCACGGGAGCCGGTGGCTCCGGCGGCGGCAGCAGGATGGCTTCGAGCGGCGGCAGCGCGGTCGGGTCCCGCGGCAGCCCGGGCATATGCAGCAGCCCCAGCACTGCCAGCAGGTGGGCGGCCAGCACCAGCACAAGCGCAACCGCCCAGCGCAGGCGGCGCGAGGTAGGCTTACGGGTGAGGGCCGTTCGGCCCGCTCGTCGGGCTGCCGCCAAGATAACCAAGCTCCGAAGAAATCTGCCGGGCGATATCACGCACATGACGGTCGACCGCACCGCCCCATTCTGCATCGAATACGCTCTGCGCGCCCAGCACGATCAGCGCCATCGCCACGTGGCCGTTGGCGTCGAACACCGGCATCGAGAACGCATTGATGCCCGGCAGCACGCCGCCTTTGACACGCGCCGCGCCGTGGGCGCGAACGTCTTCGCAGACCACGTCATAGTCGGCCAGCGAGCGCGGCAGGTCTGGAATATCGTCATGGCCGCGCTCCGCCAGTTCCCGTTCGACCAGCGGCCGCGTTTGTTGTTTCGGCAGGTAGGCGCCGTACAGCCTGCCGGTGGCGGAGTTGAGCATGGGCATCACGTCGCCCAGGCGCAGGCTGACCGTGACCGGGTGGCTGGATTCCTCCCAGTGCACGATGGTCGGGCCGTGGTTGCCCCAGACGGCGATGCCGATGGTCTGGTCCATCTCGTCGCGCAATTGCGACAGGATCGGGCGGGCCTTCTTGACCGGATCGAGCCGGTTCAGGCCGGCGAGGCCCAGTTGCAGCGCGAACGGCCCGAGGTCGTAGCGCCCGCCAACCGGATCCTGCACCACCATGCCGAGCCGCTGGAAGCTGACCAGGTAACGGTGCGCCTTGGCCGGGTTCATGTCGGCGGCGGCGGCGAGGTCACGCAGCATCATGGCGCGCGGCGATGCGGCCAGCGCCTGCAGCAGCTTGAAGCCAACCTCGATCGACTGGATGCCGGAACGCAGCTTGGAATCGTCTTCTTCAAGTTCGGTCATGCGGCAACGGGGGCAAGAGATTAGAAAAGAAATGCGTAACTCACATTTCCGGCTGCGCGCACGCAAAGCAATCATGCTGGCCGGCCCATGAATTTACTATAGCGAAATCGATTTACCAATTTTTAAACCGTCGGTAGACTTTGAGCGCACAAATACAGGTCGGGGCGAATCGATATCTTCAGCACCGGCCAATACCGGCGCGGGCATGCCGCCATGCAATCCAGATGGCGCGGCGCGGCCGCTTTCTACAGGAGACGAAGATGACCCGCATTTCCCCCTTCGGCCAACGCCCCGCCCTGCAAGCATGGCGCGCCTGCGCCGCGCCGTTGCTAGCCGCGCTGACGCTGGGCGCCGCCGCGTTCCAGCCCGCCCGTGCCGCCGACAACTGGCCCACCCAGCCGATCCGCTGGGTAGTGCCCTACCCGGCCGGCGGCGGCACCGACGTGGTGGCGCGCACGCTGGGCCAGGCCATCACCCCGGCGCTGGGCCAGCAGGTGGTGATCGACAACCGCCCGGGCGCGGCCACCATTGTCGGCGCCGACGCGGTGGCGCACAGCAAGCCCGATGGCTACACCCTGCTGACCGCCGATACCGCCACCCTGGCGGCCAATCCGTCGCTGTACAAGAAGCTGCCCTACAACGCCGACAAGGACTTCGTGCATGTGGGGATGGTGGCGCGCTTTCCGCTGATCCTGGTGGCAACGCCGAACTTCCCGGCGCGCACGCTCAAGGAAGCCATCGACTACGTGCAGAAGAACCCCGGCAAGGTGAATTTCGCCTCGCCGGGCGCGGGCAGCCCGCACCACCTGGCCATGGAGCTGTTCATGGATCAGACCAAGACCAGGATGACGCACGTGCCCTACAAGGGCGCCGCGCCGGCGGTGCAGGACCTGCTTGCCGGCCAGGTCGAACTGATGTTCCTTGACCTCGCCTCCGGCCAGCAGAACGTGGCGGCCGGCAAGGTGCGCGCGCTGGGCGTGGCCACGCCCAAGCGCTTGACGGCCCTGCCCGCGGTGCCGACGGTGGCCGAAGCCGGCGTGCCCGGATTCGAAGCCTATGCCTGGCAAGGCGTGGTGGCGCCGGCTGGCACCCCCAAGCCGGTGGTGACCCGCCTGAACGCCGAACTGGTCAAGGCGCTCAAGAGCGCCGACGTGCAGAAGCGCTTCGAAGGCATCGGCGTGGAGCCGGTCTCCAGCACGCCCGAGGAATTCGCGCAGTACGCGCGCGCCGAAGCCGAGCGCTGGGGCAAACTGATCAAGGCCAAGGGCATCACGGTAGACTAGCGGGCTGCTTTTTATGCTTTTTCCGTGCTTTTTCCGCTTGATCTGCTTGATCTGCTCATTCCTTAACGTACTGCATACATGAAACTCGCCACCCTCAAGGACGGCTCGCGCGACGGCCAGCTCGTGGTTGTCTCGCGCGACCTGAAGACCGCCCATTACGCCAACGATGTCGCCGGCAAGCTCCAGACCGTGCTGGACGACTGGAACTTCTACGCGCCGCAGTTGCAGGACGTCTCCGATGCCCTGAACGCGGGCCGCGCGCGCCATCCCTTCGCCTTCGACCCCAGGGCATGCATGGCGCCGCTGCCGCGCGCCTACCAGTGGGCCGATGGCTCCGCCTACGTGAACCACGTGGAGCTGGTGCGGCGCGCACGTGGCGCCGAGATGCCGCCGGAGTTCTGGACCGACCCGCTGATGTACCAGGGCGGCTCCGACGACATGATCGGCCCGCACGACGATATCGTGTGCGCCAGCGAAGCCTTCGGTATCGACTTCGAGGCCGAGATCGCCGTCATCACCGGCGACGTCAAGATGGGCGCCAAGCCCGAGCAGGCTGCCGACGCCATCCGGCTGATCATGCTTGCCAACGATGTGTCACTGCGCAACCTGATCCCCGCCGAGCTGGGCAAGGGCTTCGGCTTCTTCCAGAGCAAGCCTGCCACGGCGTTCTCGCCGGTGGCGGTCACGCCCGACGAGCTGGGCGAGGCCTGGCGCGAGCGCCGCGTGCACCTGCCGATGACCGTCCACTGGAACAGCAAGAAGGTGGGCGCGCCCGACTGCGGCACCGACATGGTGTTCGATTTCGGCCAGCTCATCGCCCATATCTGCAAGACGCGCAATGTGCGCGCCGGCAGCATCGTCGGCTCGGGCACGATCTCCAACGTCGACCGCGGCAAGGGCTACTGCTGCATCGCCGAGAAGCGCATGCTGGAGATCATCGACGGCGGCCAGCCGGTCACCGGCTTCATGAAATACGGCGACGCGGTCAAGATCGAGATGTTCGATGCGCAAGGCCGCTCGGTGTTCGGCGCGATCGACCAGCTGGTGTCGGCAAAGAACTGAGACCGGGCCTGGGCGGGCAGCCGCTGGCCGCGCGTGGATGGGAGTGCTTATAATTGACCGACCGACCGGTTGGCTAATTGCCATCGACTGCCCCAGGCAGCCGCCGGCGGAGCCCCGGGCCGCCCCTCGCGGCCCGGCCCCCAAGCGTCACCAAGGAATGGCCACGGCCATCGCTGCCTCATGACCGCTATCCCGCCCACTATTCCGCCGGAATCCTCCCCGCCCTCTTCCAATCCGTCCGAGGCGGACAACGCGCCGTTGTCGCCACGCTACGACCGCTACCAGGCACTGACCCTGCGCCGGCATGGCCCCATCCTCGAGATCGTGATGGGTGCGCAACAGTCCGCCAACCGCAAGCTAGCCACCGCTGACGCCAATATGCACCGCGAGCTGGCGGAAATCTGGCGCGACGTGTCGGCCGATCCGGACGTGCGCGTGGCGCTCATCCGCGGCGAAGGCAAAGGCTTTTCGGCCGGCGGCGACCTGTCCCTGGTGGAAGACATGGCCAACGACTTCGCCACCCGCACCCGCGTGTGGCACGAGGCCCGGGACCTGGTCTACAACGTGATCAATTGCGACAAGCCGATCGTGTCGGCCATGCACGGCCCGGCGGTCGGCGCCGGGCTGGTGGCCGGCCTGCTGGCCGATATCTCGATCGCGGCCAGGACCGCGCGCATCGTCGATGGCCATACGCGACTGGGCGTGGCGGCGGGCGACCATGCCGCAATCGTGTGGCCCCTGCTGTGCGGGATGGCCAAGGCCAAGTACTATCTGATGCTGTGCGAGTCGGTGAGCGGCGAAGAGGCCGAGCGCATCGGGCTGGTGTCGCTGACCGTGGACGAAGAGGAACTGGTCGAGCGCGCCTTCGACGTGGCGCGCCGGCTGGCCGCGGGGTCGCAGACGGCGATCCGCTGGACCAAGTACGCGCTGAATAACTGGCTGCGCATGGCGGGCCCCTCGTTCGATGCCTCGCTGGCGCTGGAATTCATGGGCTTTGCCGGCCCCGATGTGCAGGAAGGCGTAGCCAGCCTGCGGCAAAAGCGGCCGCCGCAGTTCGAGTAACGCACGTAGTTCCGATCAATGCAGTTCCGCAGCCGGCGTCGCCGGCTGCCACCCCCGGAGGCGAGACCATGTTCGGCCAGATTCCAGATTTCACCAACGGCTTCGAGTTCCTTCGCAAGATGTGGGGCAGCGCCGCCGGCATGCCGGGCGGGCTGATGCCCGGCCTGCAGGCCATGACCCCGCCGATGAACCTGGAGGACGTCGACAAGCGCATCCACGATCTCAAGGCCGTGGAAGGCTGGCTCCAGCTAAACACCAACCTGCTGCGCACCACCATCCAGGGCCTGGAGGTGCAGCGCGCCACGCTGGTGGCGCTGCAGACCATCGGTACCGCGCTCTCCCCGGAGGCGATGCAAAGCGCAATGGAAAACGTGGCGCGCGCGGCCAACTCGCCCAGCGCCGCGCCGTACCAGCAACCCGCGGAGCCCCCGGCAGCCCGGCGCGTCTGGCCCGAGCCCACGGTCGAGGAAAACGAGGACGAGGAAGACAACGGCCCCGATGCGCCCGAAGCCGGCCAGGCGCAAGAGCCGGCCACCGCGTCCGGCCCGGAAACCAGCCAGAACGGCGCTCCCCCGCCGGATGCCAACCTCTGGTGGGATGTGCTGCAGCAACAGTTCAACCAGATTGCCAGCAGCGCTGCAACGGCCAGCATGTCCCCATTCGGGAACCTGGGCGCCTTTGGCATGCCCGGCGCGGCCGCGCCGGAAGCCGCGCCCGCACCCGCCGCCAGGCCGGACGGCAAGGCGCCGGCCAGCAAGGCGAGGCCAGCCCACAAGCCGGCCAGCAAGGCAGCCGGCACCAAGGCTGCGGCCAAGCCGGCCGCCAAACCTGCCCGCAAGGCCACGCGCCCTGCCAGCAAGAAATCCGCGGCGGCCAAGCCCGCCGTGCCGGAAGGCAGCGCCAACGGCGCGGCCGATACTTCCGGCGATCCGTCCTGAGCCGGAGCGGCACCCGAGCCACGCGACGCCAGGGAACCCCCTTGATCCAACTTCGGAGCCAACGCCTGTAGTGAAGACCACCTCGCTGATCATGATGGGCGGCGGCGCCCGCGCCGCCTACCAGGCTGGCGTGCTGCGCGGCCTTGCCCGCATCGCCGCGCAGCACGGCCGCGATCGTGGCCGCATTCCC
>NZ_BAAILO010000236.1:42986-45394 GCF_054589115.1 Cupriavidus sp. 8B
GGTGCCGGCTTGGCGATCAACGCGGCCAACTTCCGTGCCGCGGCCGACAGCCTGGCCGCGCTGTGGAGCGGCATCCATGCCGAGGATGTCTACCGCACCGGCATCGTCGGCGTGGGCGCATCCGGCGCGCGGTGGCTCTCCGCGCTGGCCTTCGGCTGGGCCATCCGGCGCGCGCCGCGGGCGCTGTTCGACAATACGCCGCTGGGCGGCCTGCTCGGCGAGCTGTTCGACCCCGAGCGGGTGCAGGCCAGCCTGGACGCCGGCGACCTCCAGGCCTTTGCCGTGACGGCGCTGTCTTACACCACCGGGCGCCACGTCACCTTCTACCAGTCCCATCGCCGCATCCACCCATGGCGCCGCAGCCAGCGGCTGGCCGTCGAAGCCAAGATCGGCGTGGACCACCTGCTGGCGTCGTCCTCCATCCCTTTCCTGTTCCCCGCGCTGCCGCTGGAGCTGGAAGGCCACCATGAGTGGTTCGGCGACGGCACCATGCGCCAGATGTCGCCCTTGTCGCCCGCCATCCACCTGGGCGCCTCGCGCATCCTGGCCATCGGCGCCGCCTCCCGCCAGCGTCCCGGCTGGTTCGACACCGTGCCGGCCGGCGGCTACCCGTCGCTGGCGCAGGTAGGCGGCCAGGCCCTGGCCAGCATCTTCCTCGACGGCCTTTCGGCGGACCTGGAACGGTTGCAGCACATCAACAGCCTGCTCTCGCGCATGCCGGAGATCGCCAACGACAGCGAAGGCTGGCGCCCGGTGCAGGTGATGACGATCTCGCCCAGCGAGCCCATCGAAGCCATTGCCGCGACACATGTGCAGCAACTGCCCCGCACCGTGCGCGCCCTGCTGGCGCCGTTGGGCGGCACCGAAGCGCGCGGCGCGGCCTTTGCCAGTTACCTGCTGTTCGAGCCCGAGTTCACCCAGGCACTGATCGCCCTGGGCGAGAAAGACGCCCTGGCGCAACAGCACGAGCTCGCGGCGTTCCTCTATGACATCATCCCGCCCGATCCAGGCGACGACACAAACTCAACGCCCCCACGGACGGTTACACTTGATGTCGAACCACCCGCCGGTGTAACGGCCTGACTTAAAGGCACGGCAGGCTTGCCGCATCGTCGGGCCCGGCCAAGAGCGTCGTAAAGGCCTCTTTTTCGCGTCAACAAAAGAAGGGAAAGACGCGATATTCGCCCATAAATTGGGCATCGCGCAGGTTCAACCACAAACACCCATGTCCTTTGCGCTTAAAAAGGGCATTGGGAATAATTCGCATCTGGTAGAATCTGCCCGTAATTTCAAAGGCTTACCATGCTCTACCCCGAACTGTTCAAATCGCTGGAAGCGGTACGTTGGCACATGGACAAGGATATCCCCTGGGATTCCTTCGATCCGAGCCTGCTCACGGACGACCAGGCCAAGACGATCCGCATGAATGCCATCACGGAATGGTCGGCCCTGCCCGCCACCGAGATGTTCCTGCGAGACAACCGCCACGATTCCGACTTTTCGGCCTTCATGAGCATCTGGTTCTTTGAAGAGCAGAAGCATTCGCTGGTGTTGATGGAATACCTGCGCCGCTTCCGCCCGGACCTGGTGCCGACCGAAGAAGAGCTGCACGCCGTTCGCTTCGAGTTCGACCCGGCCCCACCGCTGGAAACCCTGATGCTGCATTTCTGCGGCGAGATCCGCCTTAACCACTGGTATCGCCGTGCCGCCGAATGGCACACCGAGCCGGTGATCAAGCAGATCTACCGCACCCTGTCGCAGGACGAAGCCCGCCACGGCGGCGCCTACCTGCGCTACATGAAGAAATACCTGAACCAGTTCGGCGACAGCGCCCGCTCGGCCTTCGCCAAGATCGGCGTGCTGATGGCCTCCGCCCGCCGCACTGAAAAGCCGCTGCACCCGACCAACCTGCACGTCAACAAGGCGTTGTTCCCCAACGACACCATCCAGTCGCGCCTGCCGGATCCGGATTGGCTCGAGCACTGGCTCGACGAACAGATCCGCTTCGACGAAGGCTGGGAGAAGAAGGTGATCGAGCGGATCCTGCACAACATGTCGCTGCTGTTCGAGCGCACTTTCGAGACGGTGCAGGATTTGAACCGGTATCGGAAGGAGTTGAATGCGAGGTTGCAGGCGGCGGGTGGTGCGCAGCCGGCGCAGGCATAAAGTTGGGTTTTGGCTGGGGGTGTAGTTTTGGCGCCTTCGGCGGGACGGGCCCCATCGGATGATGGGGTTTTGTTTTTTTGGGGTGTTGGGTTTTGGTTGGCGTTTGGCTGTGACTGCAACTGCGACTGCGACTGCTTAACGTCAAAGTCAAAAGCAACTGCAGTTTCACCTCCCCTTCGGGGAGGCGACCTACTTTTTTGTCTTGCCAAAAAAGTAGGCAAAAAAGGCGCGCCGGATGGGGC
>NZ_BAAILO010000237.1:0-833 GCF_054589115.1 Cupriavidus sp. 8B
CTTGCGCACCGCGGCGAGCACCGCAATGGTTGCCTGCAGGCCCGCGTAGACATCTGCGTGCGACAGCGGATCTGTCCATTTTCGGCCAGCATCGATACCCTCGAAATGATGCATCGTGTTGTGCGTGAAGCCGGCTTCGGCTTGCACCGTGGGGGCATAGGCCATGCGCGACGCCCACGGCCCTCGCTGGCCGTAGCCCGTGATAGACACGTACACCAGCTTCGGATTGCGCTGGCTGAGCGTCTCGTAGTCAAGGCCAAACGACTTGAGTGTGCCCGCACGAAAGTTCTCGACGATGATGTCGGCTTCATCGCAAAGGCGCAGCACCAGCTCGCGCGCGTTCCCCACGTTCAAGTCGATGCTGATGTTGCGCTTGCCGCTGTTCTGCTGGGCGTAGTAGCCCGACATGCCGTCCTGGTTCGGGTACGCGGCGCGCGACACGTCTGGACGTGGCGGCTCGATCTTGATCACGTCCGCGCCGAGATCGGCGAGCGTGCGTGCACAGAGCGGTCCGGCCAACACCCGCGAGAAGTCAACGACCTTGAGTCCGTCTAGTGGTCCAGTCATGTCAGTTCCCTTCGAATTCTGCCGTGCCGGGGCCAGTCTTGCCGAAGGCTTCGAGCCCCCGCTTGAGGTCCTGCGACGCCCAGATCGGCTTTTGCAGTTCGAACATCGCTTCGTCGGCGGCGTTCAGGCCTTCGTCGAGCGCGACGCGCACAAGCTGCTTCGTAGCGCCATGCGCAACGGTCGGGCCGGCGGCCAGTTCCTGAGCGACCGACAGCGCAACCTCGTCGAGTTTGTCGTCGGGCACCACCAGGTTGATCAGGCCCCAG
>NZ_BAAILO010000238.1:0-235 GCF_054589115.1 Cupriavidus sp. 8B
CCCGAAGAAACCCGGCGAGCGCGTCAAGACCGATCGGCGCGATGCGGTCAAGCTCGTGCGATCGCTGCGCGCCGGCGACCTCTCGGCGGTGTACGTGCCCAGTGTGGAGGATGAAGCGTTCCGGGATCTGTCACGCGCGTGGGTCAGCGCCAAGGACGATCTGAAGCGCGCCCGGCAACGGCTGAAGGCCTTTCTGCTTTCACATGGGGTGCGCTACAGCGGCAGAGCCGACTGG
>NZ_BAAILO010000239.1:0-246 GCF_054589115.1 Cupriavidus sp. 8B
TGGGTCAGCGCCAAGGACGATCTGAAGCGCGCCCGGCAACGGCTGAAGGCCTTTCTGCTTTCACATGGGGTGCGCTACAGCGGCAGAGCCGACTGGGGAGCGGCGCACCGGCGCTGGATCAGTACCTTTGCGTTCGACACCGTGTGGCAACAACTTGCCTTTGACGAATATCGACGTGCCATCGAGGATCGGCTCGCGCAATGCAGCCGTCTCGAAGCGGCCTTGCGCGAAGCCGTGGTCAGCTGG
>NZ_BAAILO010000240.1:0-659 GCF_054589115.1 Cupriavidus sp. 8B
CGAGCGGCTGGCCGAAGTGGAGGAAGACGTGCCGGCGAGGGTGTTCGAGGCGTTGCGCGAACAGTTCGAGCTGATCGGTCGGCTAGACAAAGGCATTGAGCAGTTGGAGGGACAGATCAAGGCCTGGTCCCAAACGCAGCCGGCGTGCAAGCGGCTGATGGCGATTCCAGGGATCGGCATGCTCACGGCCACGGCGCTGCTAGCGACGATCGGCGATGCGCAGGGCTTCGAATCGGGGCGGCAACTGTCGGCCTACCTGGGGCTGGTGCCGCGCCAGCGTGGCACTGGGGGCAAGGTGCAATTGGGGGCGATTAGCAAACGCGGAGACTGTTACCTGCGCATGCTGCTGATCCACGGTGCCAGAGCAGTCGTGTACCGGGCCAAGGACAAAGGGGCCTGGTGCGACCAACTGGCGCGCCGACGCCCATCCAACGTGACGGTGGTGGCGATGGCCAACAAGGCGGCAAGAATTGCCTGGGCGGTGCTGAGGGGCAAGGAGCCGTATGAAAGAGACCACGAGCTGAAGAAGGCGGAGAGGGCCAGGCAAATGGCGGATTCCGCGCTAGGTCAGCTGCGCCTACCAAAACCGTAGGCACAGCAGCCCTAGCTGCGGCTATTGAAGCAGGTTAATTGAATTCGACTAGCAGGTTGCGCGGGTA
>NZ_BAAILO010000241.1:0-21024 GCF_054589115.1 Cupriavidus sp. 8B
CCAACGTCATCTGCTTCATTGTTCATCTCTTGCTGCGCTCGTGATTCTTCAAATAACGCTTCTCCTCACGAATCGGAGGACTTAATCAGCATTGCCTTAACTATACGTCCGTCGCACTTCCGGCGGGCCAGCCAGCCAAGATCGTCGTGGGACACAACGTGATTGAAAGCTTTGAGGGCGGCGACGCGGATACGGTCGCCAGGACCAAGGCGCTCAATGCTGCGGTGGCTGTCGCACTGAGTGAGAACGGCTATCACGTCGGACCGGCAGACCCGAATCAAATCAACACGCCGATGACCATCCTGGTCTTGATCACCCTCATGCTCTTCGGCACGATGACCTACGGGCCGATTGCGGCAATGCTGGTGGAATTGTTCCCGTCCCGGATCCGTTACACCGCGATGTCGCTGCCCTACCATGTCGGTATCGGCTGGTTCGGCGGTTTCCTGCCGGCGACTACCTTCGCGATCTCCGCCGCGGTAGGCGATATTTATGCCGGCCTTTGGTATCCGGTCATCCTGGCAACGGCCTGTTTCTTGATCTGTGCCTTGTTTGTCCGGGAGAGCAAGAACGTCAACATCTATTCGGTCAGCGAGAAACGCTAACGCCAACCGTCAAAGCGAGACAATCATGCAGTTTGCAGAATCCAACGGTATCAAGCTCTTCGTAGAGTCCACGGGGACGGGAACGCCTATCGTTTTCGTCCATGAATTTGCCGGTGACCATCGCAACTGGGACGACCAGGTCCGCTTCTTCGGGCGGCAATTCCAGTGCATTACATTCAACGCGCGTGGCTATCCGCCATCCGATGTCCCGGACGACGTCGAGCAGTATGGTCAGGATATGGCGGTTGAGGATATCGCCAATGTCCTGCGTTGGGCGGGTGCCAAGGATGCGCACATCGTCGGCGTTTCGATGGGCGGCTACGCTACGCTCAATTTTGGCCTCACCTATCCTGGGATGGCACGCTCCCTCACCATCGTCGGCGCCGGGCACGGATCCGATCCCGTTCGTCGAGAGCAGTTCCTGCACGATAGCGCCGAACTCGCTGATCGCCTCGTTAAGCTTGGCATGGAGGAAGGGATCGTGCACTACGCCAACAGCACGATCCGGCGCCGGTTCAAAGAGAAGGACCCGCGTGGCTTTGACAGCTTCAACCGTCAATTCGCTGAACATTCGGCCCTGGGTTCGTCGCTGACCACGCGTGGCTACCAGATGCGCAGGCCCACCATCTACGCGCTGGCTGATCGTATGGCAACGCTTCCTGTGCCGACCCTGATCGTGGCTGGTGATGACGATGAGCCGTGCATCGAACCGGCCCTGTTCATGAAGCGCACGATTCCGGACGCTCGCTTGTGGATCGTGCCCCGCACCACACACGCGGTCAATCTTGAGGAGCCGGAAGCGTTCAACCGTGTCGCTTTCGATTTCATTTCGTCGGTCGATCGCGCGCGTCAGGGGTAAGGGAAATGGATCTGCAACTCGAAGGCAAGTCGGTATTGGTGACCGGCGGTACACGAGGCATCGGCCTGGCATGCGCCAAGGCGTTTGCGAACGAAGGGGCGGTGGTCACCATCGCAGGCAGCACGCAAGCCTCGTCAGAACGGGCGCGACTCAGGTTGCGCGAGCAGGATGGCATCGATGTGCAGGCGATATGCGCCGAACTGTCGCATCGGGAAGGCAGGCTGGCAATGGCTGATCGGCTGCGCGGCGTGGATATCCTAGTCAACAATGCCGGTGCCATTCCAGGCGGCGGCTTGGGCGCATTGAGCGACGAGCAGTGGCGAGAGGCGTGGGATCTCAAGGTGCACGGCTACATCGACACGACCCGACTTGCCTTACCGGAGATGATGGAGCGTGGGTCCGGAGTTATCGTCAACGTGATTGGCATTGCCGCGGAGATGCCTCGCTATGACTACCTTTGCGGCTCGGTGGGCAACGCGGCCCTCTCGACGTTCACCCGGGCGGTGGGTGCCCACGCGACTACGCGTGGTGTGCGTGTCGTCGGCGTCAATCCCGGTCCAACCGAAACCGATCGGCTCGTCTCTCTTTACAAGGCGCGCGCGCTCCAGAGATTTGGCGACGAATCGCGCTGGGCAGAAATGCTCCAGCACCTGCCATTCGGGCGCGCGGCTCGACCGGAGGAAATCGCTGATCTGGTGATCTACCTCGCGTCCGCCAGGGCGTCCTATCTCAGCGGCGTCGTTGTCGACGCCGACGGCGGTGCCCAGTACCGGGACGCGTGAAGGCCGAGCGGCCTGGCCCACCGCCTAATCGTTTGACGCTTTATCTTGAATTCGGAGTCGAGCATGAGCAGTTTTGTCTTTCAGACCACGCCGAAGATCATCTGCGCGCAGGGTGCAGCATTGCGCCTTGATGAACTCGCCGGATCATTCCGCGCGAAGAAGATCTTCCTTGTGACAGATCAGGGTGTGCTGAACGCGGGGATCGCGGCGGAGCCAATCGCCGAATTGCAGCGCTTCGACATCCAGGTCACGGTCTTCTCCGACGTCCAGGCGGATCCGCCGGAGGGTGTCGTTCTGCGGGCAGTCGACGCCGCGCGCGCCGCCGGTGCAGACATGGTCATCGGGTTCGGCGGGGGGAGCTCGATGGACACTGCCAAGCTGGTGGCGTTGCTTGCTTGCACGCCACAAAGCCTTGGCGACATCTACGGCATTGGCTTGGCAACGGGCCCCAGACTCCCCTTGGTACAAATTCCCACTACGGCTGGCACCGGCTCCGAAGTGACGCCGATCTCGATCGTGACTACGCCCACTTCCGAAAAGAAGGGCGTAGTCTCGCCCTTGTTACTGCCTGATGTCGCAGTGCTGGACAGCCTGCTGACGCTGGGCGTGCCGCCCGCGGTCACGGCAATGACCGGCGTCGATGCCATGGTCCATGCGATCGAGTCGTTCACCAGCCGCCACAAGAAGAACCTGATCTCGGACGCCCTCGCGATCAAGGCGCTTCAACTGCTGTACGCCAATCTTCGGGAGGTGGTGGAGAACGGTTCCAATCCTGATGCACGCGAGAACATGCTGCTAGGCTCGATGCTGGCCGGCATGGCTTTTGCAAATGCGCCCGTGGCCGCAGTACATGCGCTGGCTTACCCCTTGGGTGGCCACTACCATCTCCCCCATGGCTTGAGCAATTCACTCATGCTCAATGTAATATTGCGCTTCAACCTGCCTTTCGCGACTGCAGCGTATGCGGCGCTTGGCCGAGCGGTCCTACCGACGGAAGCGACGTCCCCTGATGCGCAGGCGGCCGAGAGTTTCGTTCGAGCCATCTCCGAGTTGGTGTCAGCGATGCCTTATGCTCAGTCGCTGAACGCGGCTGGGGTGCCGAGGGATGCAATTCCCTTGCTCGCAAACGATGCCATGAATCAGCAGCGCCTGCTCGTGAACAATCCGCGGGACATCGCGCTCGACGATGCCATTCGCCTTTACGAAGCCGCATTCTGAGAAGGACATCATGAAAGATGAGGTTCGCGAGAATTTTCCGCAACTCACCGCAATGACGACGCGGTGGATGGACAACGATGCCTATGGTCACGTGAACAACGTGACCTATTACAGTTACTTCGATACGGCGGTCAATAAGTTCCTTATCGACGGCGGCGTGCTGAATATCCACACTGGAAGGACGGTGGGCCTGGTTGTCGAAACGAGTTGCTCGTACTTCCAATCCATCGCTTTTCCGGACACCCTGCAAGTTGGGATTCGGGTCAGCCGCGTCGGCACGTCCAGCGTGCGGTACGAGATTGCCATTTTTCGTGAAGGTGATGAGCGGGCCTGCGCGGCGGGCCACTTCGTTCACGTCTACGTTGACCGTGAGACGGGCCGACCTGTGCCGGTGCCTCAAGAGACTCGCGAATTGTTGAGGCGGCTTGAGCGAAAGATCGAGCTTCAGTGCGCGTAACGAAAAGGTTTCCTTAAGACGAACGAACACATTCTTGATCCACGTGCGAGCCAGTCCCGTCGGGTCGACCATATCAGAGAAGTCCACCATGCGCGCCACATTACCACTCAAAGATCAGAAGCTGCTCCGAACGCTTGCCTACATAGACGGCGTATGGGTCCCTGCCGCATCAGGGGCGACATTCGATGTCACGGATCCGGCTACAGGCACCTGTATTGCGTCGGTTCCTCTCATGGGGGCGACCGAGACGCGCGCAGCGATTGCGGCCGCAGAGCGAGCGCAGCGGGACTGGCGCGCGCGACCGGCAAGGGAACGAGCCGCGGTTCTGAGGCGTTGGTATGAGTTGATGCTCGAACATAGCGATGATCTCGCCGCTATCCTGACCTTGGAGCAGGGAAAGCCCCTTGCGGAAGCGAAGAGCGAGATCCTGTATGCGGCGTCCTTCCTTGAATGGTTCTCGGAGCAAGCGAAGCGAGTCGACGGCGATGTGCTGACGACGCCGGCGGGCGACAAGCGACTGCTCGTGATCAAGGAGGCAATCGGGGTCTGCGGAATCATCACGCCCTGGAATTTTCCTGCGGCCATGATCACCCGGAAGGTGGGGCCCGCGCTGGCCGCTGGCTGCGCGGTGGTCGCAAAGCCAGCCGAGGCCACGCCGCTTTCCGCATTTTCGCTGGCTGAACTGGCAGAACGAGCTGGCGTGCCGCCCGGCATCTTCAGCGTCGTGACCGGGGACCCGAAGAGCATTGGTGCCGAACTCACCAGCAATCCTGTGGTCCGGAAGTTGTCGTTCACGGGTTCAACGGCGGTAGGACGGTTGCTCGCCGCGCAATGCGCGCCGACTGTGAAGAAGCTCTCCCTGGAACTAGGAGGAAATGCGCCATTCATCGTATTCGAGGACGCGGATCTCGATGCAGCCGTCGCCGGCGCCGTGGTCTCGAAGTTTCGTAATGTGGGTCAGACCTGCGTTTGTGCGAACCGCCTTCTTGTACATGAAGCCGTTTACGATGCATTCGCGAACAAGCTGGCCGTTGCCGTAGGGGAGTTCCGGGTTGGCAACGGCTTCGAGACATCGGTCACGCACGGTCCGCTCATCAATGCGGCTGCCATGGAAAAGGTGAAGGAGCATATAGCCGATGCAAAAGGAAGAGGCGCCAAGGTGCTGGTGGGTGGCCAGCCTCACCCGCTGGGTGGCCTGTTCTTCGAGCCGACGGTAATGACGGAAGTGACCTCGGCAATGCGGATCGCGAGCGAAGAGACGTTCGGGCCCGTTGCTCCGCTCTTCCGGTTCTCCACGGACGAACAGGCGGTGGAACTAGCCAATGCCACCGAATCCGGACTAGCGGCCTACTTCTATACGCGGGACATCGGCCGTGTGTGGCGCGTTGCGGAGTCTCTTGAGTACGGCATGGTAGGCATCAACACGGGTCTCATTTCGAACGAAGTGGCACCCTTTGGTGGTATGAAGCAATCCGGGCTGGGACGAGAGGGGTCGCAGTACGGCATCGACGAATATCTCGAGATGAAGTACCTTTGCATGGGAGGCATCTAAGCTCTGGTACTGGCGTCGTCCCTGGAATCGCAAATGACCTTGCGAACCTGGGAATTCCCACCGGCCACGGTGCTTGCATGCGCATCGCACATGGTGTCGAGGATTTCCGCGCAAGCACTCCGGGTCTGCCCCAACTAGGCGTTTGAGCGCGTTGTCGCTGGCGACGTGAGGTATCGCTTCGTCATTGACATCGCGCCGCCCAAACGCGCCTGATCCACCGGGGCTCAGGGCGGCAGTAGCGCGAGCACCTTCGCTTCGCGCTGCTGGAGTGCGGCCTTCAGGTAGCTGACAAGCGCAGTGACTCGGCGCGGCTGGAAGTGGCGCGATGCGTAGACCGCGTAGAGGTCCGCGGGCGGGCACGGATAGTCAGGCAAGACGCCTACCAGTTGCCCGGCGCGCAAGTCGTCCGCCACGTCCCAGGCAGACTTGAGGGCAAGCCCGGCACCAAGCCGGGCGAGTTCCTGCTGTACATCTCCGTTCTCGGTGGAGATGGCGCCGCGTACAGGGATATGGATGGGACCGTCCGGGCCACGGAAGGTCCATTCGAGCAATGCCTCGCTGCTGCCCTGGATCACAATACACTGGTGCGCGAGCAGGTCTTGCGGGTGCAGCGGGATCCCGGCGCGTGCCAGATAATCGGGGCTGCCGACGACAAGCCGCCGGTTGCTGGCCAGCTTGGTTGCGACCAACGTTGAGTCCGTGAGCGGGCCGAGTCGCAGCGCTACATCGTAGCGGCCGGGGCCAATGTCCTGCACTGCGTCAGACAAGGACAGGCGCAGATGGACCTTTGGCTGCTCACTGCAAAACCCGGACAGCAAGGGCGCGAGTACCCGCCTGCCAAAGCCTGACGTGGCGGTGATTCGTACCGTGCCGGCCGCTTCCACCGCGGCGGCATTCACTGAGGATTCCACCTCAGCGACATCGTCGAGGATGCGTTGGGCGTCGCGGAAGTAGCGCTCGCCTTCCGCGGTCAGCGAGCAGCGCCGGGTCGTGCGATAGAGCAGCCGCACGCCAAGCCGTGCTTCCAGCGCATTGATGCGCTTGCTGACCATCGGGACGGAGACGGACAACTCGCGGGCCGCCGCCGACAGGCTGCCGCTGCGGGCGACGGTGACCAGGGTTCGCATGTCCTCGAAGATGTCCATCGCGAGTTCGCCAGCAGGTTAGATCGATCCAGTACGCGGACGGATAAGATGCAGATTCTACGCAAGTCCGGGCCGCAGTGGCAGGGTGAGTGGCCAATGCGAAGCAACCGCAGCTCCTGCGTACGATGGGCTGCCGGAGCCTGTTCGAAGAGGCAGACAAGCAGGATCAGTCTGGCTTGAAGGTGTTTGGCATCGATGGCTACGATCTGCCGTTCGTCGCGGGGCGCTCGGCATGCTTGCATAAAGCCCGGCCGATCCCACTACATAGGGCTGCCGAGAAGATCGTGCCGATAGCCGTCACCTCCGCGAGGCGCTCAGTGGCCCAACTATTCGACAGTGGAATCGAGGGTGCCCTGGTATGCGATCTCTAACTGGTATGGGCTGTTCGCGCCAGCCGGTACGCCATTGGAAGTTGTGGCAAAGCTGTTCGCCGCGTCGCCCAAGGCGCTGGCGGACCCTGTAGTGAAGGAACAGCTTGTGGCGCGGGGCGAGGAGGCCGCGCCATCCCGCTCGCCAGAGTACTTCACGTCCTTTGCCACGTGCGAGGGCAAGGCGGGAGTTGACCTGATCGCACAAAGCGGGGCGTCATCGACTGACGATGACACGGCGACGCCAGGGAAGACGGCATCACTGGCAACGCCGCGTTGGACATCAGTCAGCCGTGATGCAGGCCTGCTGCACCAGCTCCGGCATTGCCGGCAGTTCTTTCACGACGCATGTCTCATAGGCCGCCGACGGCTCGTACGATACCTCCAACCCGGCCTTGGTCAGGCAATCCGGGGGAATATGACGGCCGTCCGGGCCCGCGGCAGCCCGCAGGCTCAGATATTTAACCAGGGGTTAAGACTGGTTCAACCTACCGCCCCGTTCCTATGCGATGGTCCGTGCAATAGGATCAGGTCATATGAAAGCGCCGCCGGTGCCGTCCGGCCTGGCAACGGCTGCAAGTGGGTTTCCAGCCCTCGGCGCCAATCGCAACCACCCATCGGAGCCCCGATCCACATGAGCCTGCTCAACAATCCTTTCGATCCCAAGCGCGACGTTGCCCTCGTCACCGGTGCAGGCAACGGCATCGGCCGCGCCATCGCCCAAGGCCTGGTCGGCGAAGGCGTGCGCACCGTGTTTGCCGACGTGCGGGAAGACACCGTCGCTGCGGCGGTGGCGGCCTCGCCCCGGCCGGAACTGGCCGTGCCCTGGGTTGGCGATTTGGCCAGCCGCGAGGCCTGCAATGCATTGCTGGCCGATGCCCGGTCCCGCGCCGGCATGGTGACGCACTTCGTGCACAGCGCCGCGCCGGCACGGCGCGAGGCGGATCACGCGCTGGCGGTGACGGATGAAACCTGGGAAACGATGCGCGCGGTCAATGTCGACGCAGGCTTTCATCTCGCCCGCGAACTGTCGCGCCAGTTAATTGCCGCACGCGAGCCGGGATCGTTCCTGATGCTGACCTCGTTGCACGCCGCAACGCCGCGCAACCTGCCGCACTACAGCACGTCGAAGGCGGCCCTGGCGATGCTGGTGAAAGAACTGGCCAAGACGCTGGGGCGCTTCAGCATTCGCGTCAACGCGCTGGTTCCGGGCGCCATCGCCGCTGGCGGATTCATCGCCGATCCCGCGCTGGCCCGGCACATTCCGCTGGGGCGCCTGGGCCGCAGCGAGGACCTCGCGGCTATGGCGCTTGCCGTGCTCTCCAACCGCATTTCCGGCTACGTGACCGGCGCCGCGTTTGTGGTTGACGGCGGTCTGTCGCTGACCAACTGGTTCGATCCGCCGGTCCTCGACGATTTCGCTGCATGAGCGGCTAACGAAAGAGGCACAGGGGCACTTTTGACCGACGCAACACCACCCCGAAGGAGTTTGCAAGTGAGCAAAACATCATACAATTCCGGCCAAGCCGGCGCAGTGGCCGACTTGTGGCACAACAGCGCAGGCAACTACAAGATCCTGCCCGGCGGCCCGGCATACTGTACCGGTGTTATTCCCGATGAAGGATTCGAAGTTGTCCGTGCGCAACTCAAACCGTGGCTTCCGCTTACCGAGGCCTATGCGTTCATCGAGCAGCACCTCAAATCCGTCGGCCGGCCGGTGCAAGCCTTCTGCGGCATTGAAATGCGCGTGCCGGCGCCGCTGACCTTCGATGACTGGTCCAGCTTCAACGGTCCTTACCTAGAGCAGCTTCATAAGTGGGACCTGATGTATGGCAACCTGAGCGGCGTATGCCGCTCGAACATCGCGCTTGCCGTGAATCCGCCCAAGATTGCCTCCATGTGCGCGTTCAGCTATACCGTACCAGCGTCGTCGAAGCGCACCAGCTTCTGCTTGTCAGGCACGGCGGACATCGATTCGGACGGAAAGATCATCGCCGAAGGCGACACCAGCGCCGCCGCCATGCAGCGCCGCGCCCGCTTCACCATCGACGTGATCGCGGACAGCCTCGCCAGGCTGGGCTTGTCGTGGGCCGATGCCAACCAGCTTGCCATCTTCCATGTGCACGACATTCCAGACCTCTGGGGGCCAGAGCTGCTGGGTAGCGTGGGCGAGACCCTGCGCCAAGGCGTGGTGGTGTATCGGGCGCGACCACCCATTGCGGGTGGCGAGGTCGAGCTTGAGGCGCGTGGCGCGGCCCAGGACGTGATCGTACGACCGCCTGAGCGTCTGGCGCTAGCCGCATCTTCCTGCGGTGCAGACGGAGCCGACGCGGCCCGCGATCGATATCGAAGCAAGTAATCAGCTGAAACTGTATGGAGGAAGAAGTCGCGCCGTCGCTCGCCCGTATTGGGTTTGCATGGCGGCTGATCGGCCCCCTTTTGCCCGGCAACGTACCGATCCTGGTGGGGCATCGCCATGAGTACGACTGGCGGTGAGCGGTGGCAAGCTCGGATGCAAGGTGAGGGCGCTCATCGAGATGGGCGAGGAAACAGGAACTCGCGGCTTGGGCGTCAGCGTGTCGAGGCCGACCGTCTTCGTAGGCATCCGCGCGGGCTTCTCGACACCGCTGCGGCCTAGCCCGCGGCTCGCCTGGGACGGGCTGACGCATCCTCGTTGGCTGTTCCGAACGTTCCTGCGCACGCTGGCCGACGGCATGCCTCACTTCGAAAACTTGTTTGCGGAGCGTGGTGCCCCGATCGTCTCGCGCACCGTTGATCGTGACTTCTCTCAACGTGACCACTTCGACTGGAGCCATGTCGCCCGCATCCGCCAGCGGTGGCAAGGCAACCTTGTGCTCAAGGGCATCCTGTCAGCAGACGACACGCTGCTTGCCCGGGAGCATGGGGTTGATGGCGTCATTCTCTCCAATCACGGCGGACGCCAGCTGGACGGCGCGGTGTCTCCGCTGCGCGTGCTGCCGGCTGCCATTGACGTCGCGGGTGAGATGCCGGTCATGTTGGATGGCGGCGTGCGGCGCGGCTCAGATGTCGTCAAGGCGCTCGCCCTGGGTGCACGCATGGTCTTTGTCGGACGGCCTTTCAACTTTGCGGCCGCCGCGGCATCGCGCGCGGGGGTGGCGCACGGCATCTCTCTTCTAAAGGCCGAGGTTGACCGCAATCTCGCCATGCTGGGCGTGACGACGCCAGCAGCCGTGACGCCTGCATTGCTGTTCGACCGTCGGTCCCAGGGGGGATGCTCGCGCTGACTCGCCGGCGCTTCCAGCTAGCCCTCGATCATCCAGCGGCAGAGGATTGTGGCGGCGACCCTGGCTGCGCCTGGATGCCACAGGATGCGCCCGGACTGGTCCAGGGCGAGGCCCAACGCAATTGCGCCTGAGAAGCGAGCGCTCAGTTCGGTGGCGCCAACGGTGACCTTGAAGGACGGCAAGCTGTTCATCGCGGTCGGCGATATGCCCGTAGTGGCAGAAAGCCGTGGGCTATGCCGGAGGCGCTTCGCAGTAGCCGGGAGCGTCTTCCGGGGCGTGCGTCCAGTTCATTCTGTGCGACGTCCAGACCCGCATGGCAGGGCGGACGCCGGGGTCATCGTCCAGAGTCGCGGCGCGCAGCACGACGAACGGCAATTCAGGACGCTCGGCATAGATATGCGTGCCGCAGCCCGAGCAGAAGTGCCGCAGCTTGCCGGGTGAGGACTCGAAAGCCGCTAGGGACTGGCCGCCGCTCAAGATGCGGAAGGATTCGCGCTTGACTCGGGCCGCCGTATTGTGGTCGGCCGCATGCGCCTTTCTGCAACTGATGCAGCAACAATCCCAGAGTCCACCGTCGATCGCGTCGACTTCATACTGCACAGCGTTGCATAGGCAACTTCCGTGGAGGGGCATAAGGTTCCTTCGTGTGTTTGGGGCCACCTGTCCTGACGAGCAGGTGGCTTCGGTGTGGTCGACGAGCGCCCCGTGCGTGATCGCTCAGGTGCCGAGTGTGCGCGAGACCGCCAGCTTTCCGTCTTGGTAGAGCAGGGGCGAGATGTCGGATTCCACCTCCACGCGCTTGACCCGACCCACGATGACATCGTGCCCGCCATAGTGAATCTGGCTGTCCACTTCGCACACGATCGCGGCCTGGGCGCGACGCAGGATGGGCAGATGGGCGCTGTGGTCCCACTCGCCGTGCAGGAAGCGCTCGCGCCCCTTTAGTTTGCCGCTGAACAGCCCGACCAGGCCGTGGTGCTCGTCGCGCAGCAGGTTGACGACAAACTCTCCGCGCTGGATCAGCGGCCGCGAGATGCTGGCCTTGCGGTTGACGCAAATCAGCAGCGCCGGCGGGTCAGTGCACAGTGAGTTGACCGCGGTGGCGACCATGCCGAACGGCTCGCCATCGTGCTCGGTGGAAATAATGGCAATGGTCGAAGTCAGCCGGCGCATTGCGAGCTTGTACGCCTGGGATAGCTCCTGGTCGTTGCCGCCCACGCCGGGGATGGGGTTCCGGTTGCCGCTGGCCGCGGCAGTGCTCAGGGATTGGTTCACCACTGTCTCCATCTGTTTTCCAGTCACATCGCAGCTTATTGCCGTGCGACGCCTGCATAGTTCATCACCATGGCGTTGGTGTATGATTGATGCTATCAGACAATCTGTCAATCAGCCAAGAAAAACCGGCTCAGCGCCAACCCTTTCCGCGCGGCGGCAGGGCGGCGCCGGGTGGCATCCAAAGACTACTGATGGCCCATGATCGGGCAAGGAGGCAAGATGAGCGTTGAAGGCAAAGTCGCGGTGGTGACGGGTGGCGGTAGCGGAATCGGGCAAGCGGCGGCAAGGCTGCTGGCGGCCAACGGCGCGAAGGTCGTCGTTGCCGACCGGAATGTCGAGGCGGCGCAAGCAGTGGCAGGGTCGCTGGTCCAGGCCATCGCGGTGCGGGCCGATGTCAGTCGCGCCGATGACATCCGCGACCTGTTTCAGGCGGTCGATGACCGTTTCGGGCGGCTGGATATCCTGGTGAACAACGCGGGTTATGGCGTCGCCGGAACCGTGGTGGACTTGGACGAAGCGGAGTGGGACCGGCTGATGTCCGTGAATGTGCGCGGGATGTTCCTGTGCTCCAAGCATGCCATCCCGTTGATGTTTCGGTCCGGGGGCGGCTCGATCGTGAACACGGGCTCCTACACCGCCATGGTCGCCATCCCGTCCCGGGCGGCCTATGTCGCCTCCAAGGGCGCGATCTCGTCGCTGACGCGGGCGATGGCGCTGGATCATGCCAACCAGAACATTCGGGTAAACTGCGTGGCGCCGGGTACGATCGAGACCCCCTGGTTTGACCCGGCTTTCGCAAACAGTGAAAATCCCGAGCGTTTTCGCCAGGAGTTGAGTGCGCGCTGTCCGATGAACAGGATGGGACGCCCGGAAGAGATCGCCGAAGCCATCCTCTGGCTGGCGTCTGACCGGGCCTCGTTCGCGACCGGCTCTGTCTTGACCGTCGACGGCGGGGCTTCGATCTGGTAGCGGCATTGTGCGTGGGTGCTCTGGGGAGCGCCCCGAAACCTTAGTCATAGAGCACCGAGCAAGTATGTCTACATTGAACATGCAGGTCACCCGGCAAGCTGCAACGTTGCGCCTGCTGGTCGAGGAGAAGTTGCGGGAGGCCATCGCGAACGGTCAGTTCGCTCCCGGCCAGCGGCTTGTCGAGCGTGAGCTTTGTGAGATGACCGGCGTCGGCCGGACCTCGATACGGGAGGCCTTGCGTCAGCTCGAAGCCGAAGGGCTGATTACTACCATCCCGCATCGCGGCCCCATTGTCAGCACGATTTCCCTTGACGAGGCTCGACACCTGTATGCATTCCGGGGGTTGCTGGAGGGATACGCCGGCAGGCAATTTGCCGATATCGGTAGCGCGGAGCAGATCGCGGCCCTCGAGGCTGCATTCAAGGAGTTCAAGGCCGCAGCCAAGGGCGGCGACCGCAAGGCGCTGATCGATGCCAAGACAAAGTTCTACAGTGTCTTGCTCGAAGGCGGCGGCAACCCCTTCGTTGCGCAGACACTGACGGCACTCCACAATCGGATAACGGCGCTGCGCGGCACATCGATGGCAAAGCCCGGGCGCCTCAAGAACAGCGTGGCCGAGATCCAACTGATTGTTGACGCCATCAAGGCTGGCGATGGCGACGCCGCGGAGCAGGCTTGTCGGCGCCACATCGAAATCGCGAGCGCAATCGCCCTCGAAATGATGGTTAGCGCCAGCGCCGGCTAACACACGCCCGGCGCGTAACCTCCCCCGAATGTGCCTTTTCGCGCTGGTTCGCAAAACACGAGTCAGCGCGAAAAGCGCCGCCATGCCCGCTTGTACGCCATGCCAGGCATGACCTTGCCCTGACAAGGCAGGTTTTCTCCTTTCCCACTGATGGCGCTTGCTTGCCTTCAGTCGCGCCTCTCGCACCCATTTGCGGTTCCTTTCCACGAGGCACAGCCTTTTCTTCATCGCGCTGCGTAGTCGAGTCATGTTGCCGACTCCGGCGGCCTGGTCACGCCTGATGCTTCTCTCCTAACGCCTGCGGCTAGGGAAAAACCCTTGTTCCTCGCTACACGCACAATTGACCAATTGACAGATTGTCTGAGAGCAGACAATATTGGCTCACCGATTGAGGGTGACTGTGCGGCTCTGCCGGCGATGCAGCCTCGGTTACTAACCACACCACGCAAAGGAGATCATGGCCATGTCAGCTTCGAAGGAGCGCACGGAGAAATTTGAACGCGGACTGAAGACGCGCAGGGAAGTGCTGGGTAGCGAGTACGTCGACAAGTCGGTTGCCGCTGCCGACGATTTCAACTGGCCGATGCAAAAGCTCGTGACCGAGTATTGCTGGGACGAGATCTGGAACCGCCCGGGCCTGGAGCGCAAGACGCGTAGCCTGCTGAACCTGGCGATGATCTCCGCGCTGAACCGCCCGCACGAGCTCGCGCTGCATGTGCGGGGCGCAATCCACAACGGCGTCACGGTGGCGGAGATCTCCGAGGTCTTCCTGCAGGTGTCGATCTACTGCGGCGTGCCTGCCGCGATCGACAGCTTCCGCGTTGCCAAGGAAACGTTCAAAGAGATGAACCCGGACTAAGCAACGGGCTCGTTGTCGGTACGGATCAGGCGGCGGCCAGCGGTTGGCCGTCCGCCCAGTAGAACAACGGAATCCATGATGAGTGTATTCACACAGCTGTTTGAGCGGGTTGTAAAGGCGGCGCCCGATGCAGAACTCGGCAATTTTGGCCGCGGCCTGGATGCCAGGATCCGCGTGGTCGTCGATGCAGACGCCTTTGGGATCGTCGTGGACGGCGGGCGGTTGACTGTCGTGAGCCAGCTCGAGGAAGCGGACGTGCTGATTTGCGCCGATGGAGAGGCCTGGTCGATGGTCCTGGCTTTGCCACCGCCGCCGACATTCCATTCCTTCACCGCACTGGAACTGGCAAATCCACGCTTCGCGGTCTCGGGCGCCCCGCTCATGATCGCGCGGTGCCGCCCGGTGCTGGAACGGATCATCGAACTGGTGGTGGAGGCGCCGGAACTTGAGGGTCCGCTCGTGCATCGGGATATCACCAGCGTGGTGGGGAGCTATGCGCCGGTCGACATCAAGGGGGAAATGCACCACCTCTATGCCGAGCGCGCCGGCAAAGGCATCCCGGTGCTCTTCCTACATACGGCCGGTGCGGACTCGCGCCAGTTTCACGGCCAGTTGAGCGATGTTGGCCTGGCGTCGGCATACGCGATGTTCGCAGTTGACCTGCCTTTCCACGGTAGGTCGATGCCGCCAGTGGAATGGCGCGGCGAACCCTACTGGCTAACCAAGGACCGGTACCTGTCCTGGTGCGAAGCGATCCTGGAGCACGTGCTCGGTGAGCCGGCGGTCATCGTCGGCGGTTCCATGGGGGCGGCCATGGCGCTGGTGCTGGCGGCAGAACGGCCGGACCTGGTGCGTGGCGTGGTGGCGGTGGAGCCGCCGTTCCGTTCCAAAGGCCGCCGCAACCCATTCCAGCATCACGCGGGCGTGCACGGGTCTTTGCACAATGCCAGCTACGTCCGGGGCCTGATGAGCCCGCTTAGCGCGGAAAGCGATCGCCGGCGCGCGTCCTGGATCTATTCGCAGGGTGCGCCGGGCATCTATACGGGCGATCTCGCGTTCTACAGCGACGAGTTCGACGGGGCGGAGATCGGCCCGAGGATCGATTGCACCGAAACTCCCGTGGTCCTGCTTTGCGGCGACTACGACTACTCCGCCTCTCCCGCCGACGGCCGCAAGCTGCTGGAGGTCATTCCGGGCGCACACATAACCGAGATGCCAGGACTGGGCCACTTCCCGATGTGCGAGAACCCAGACGCCTTCCGTCCTTATCTTATGCAAGCACTGAAGACCGCCTGCTGAGGCCGGCCGGGCGTACCCGGGCTGGACGGGGCCGGGATCAACAGAGAGGAACGCATTTTGCAGTTCCTCCGTGACAAGCGACTATCGCAAGGAGACAGAGATGCAGCCGATCATTGCTTACGCTCTCGCGGGCAGCGTCATTTCATCGTTGACAGTCTGGGGCTTCCTGCAATTCCCCGGTCTACTGGTTTGGGCCGCGTTCATCGGGTGGGCGAGCTTCCATCATTGCGGCGCGGACAAAGCCGCCGTCAGGAAAAGCCTGACCTGCAACGTCTACGGCGTGCTGATCGCCTGGCTGGTGGGGCTGCTGGTTGCCGGAAACGTACTTCCCGTGCCCGTCCCGGTCGCTGCGGCGCTGTGGGTCGCGATCGCGACGCCGCTGGTCATTGTCTCGGGTCAACTGCCCGCCCTGAATGCCGTGCCGGCGAGCTTCTACGGCTTTGCTTCGACCTTCGCCTTTCTCGTCCAGACCCCAGGCAAGTTCTCAGTGGCGACGATGACCAGCGCACATCTCGATAACGCCCTGGTGGTGGTCGCGCTGTCGCTGGTCGCAGGCAACCTGCTCGGCTGGCTGCAAGTGAAGGTCGGGACCTCGTTGCTAAGCGGGGAGCAGCCCGCCATTAGTTGAGCATGCATATCGATCTGGGGCCCTGGCCCTCGTTCCCAAGCAAGATGCCGCTCACCGATGCGACTCCAATGTGACTACGCGCTCCGCGCAATTGCCATGATTGCTGATACAGAAGAGATTATCGAAGAGATCCGTCAAGGCCGAATGGTCATCCTCGTCGATGACGAAGACAGGGAAAATGAGGGGGACCTGCTGATGGCCGGGGAATTCGTCACCGCCGAAGCCATCAATTTCATGGCCACGCAAGGGCGGGGACTGATTTGCCTGACGTTGACCGAAGCACGTTGCAGGCAACTCGATCTCCCGTCGATGGTCGCGACGAATGAGTGCGACCTGGAAACCGCGTTCACTGTCTCGATCGACGCCCGCATCGGCACGACCACCGGCATCTCGGCGCACGACCGCGCACTGACTGTGCGGCAGGCGACTTCGTGCCTGGCGCGTCCAGAAGATTTTTCCCGGCCGGGGCACGTCTTTCCGCTGCGCGCCCGCAACGGTGGGGTGATTGTCCGGCGCGGGCATACGGAAGCGGGATGCGACCTGGCTGGACTGGCTGGCCTTGCTCCAGCCGCCGTCATCTGCGAAATCCTGAATCCCGACGGCACGATGGCGCGGCTACCACAGCTGCTTGCCTTTGGCGCCAGGCATGGCCTGAAAGTCGGCACGATCGCTGACCTGGTCGAGTACCGGCTCTACGCGGAAATACCGACAGAGCTGTTGTGCTGTTGAGTACCGGCCTGTAACCCTTCGCGACGGCTCCGTCCGATAGCAAGCGCATTTCCATGACGGGGCGGCGTGCACAGTCAATTCGCCCTCGCAACCCTTAACCCCCAACCGATTCGCCATACGGACCTTTCACCCTCAGGAGGAGACATGAATAATCTCGATACTTTTCGCGAAGCCGGCAACCCGATGTTCGGCGAGAACAAGCTAAAGCTGGGCGTATTTGGTGCAAACTGCTCTCATGCTTGCGCGATCACGACTGCCGAAACGGATTTCGCGCCGACGTTCGAGAAGAACGTGGAGATCGCGAAGCTGCTGGAGGCTTCCGGGATGGAGTGCATGGTCCCCATCGCGCGCTGGCGAGGCTTCGGCGGGCCGTCGGACTTCAACGGCGAAAACATGGATACCTTCACTTGGGCCGCCGCACTGGCCGCGGTGACGGAGAAGGTCTATCTGTTCTCAACGACCCACGTGCCGACCATCCACCCCATCGTGGCCGCGAAGATGGCCACGACCATCGATCGCATCTCGAAGGGCCGCTACGGCATCAACATCGTTTGCGGCTGGTTCACGCCTGAAATGGAAATGTTCGGGCAGAAGATGCTCGAGCATGACACCCGCTACGAGTATGCGGCCGAATGGATCACGATCGTCGAGAAGCTGTGGACGGAAAAGCGGTTCGATTACCACGGCGACTTCTTTACCATCAACGACGGCGTCAGCAACCCGAAGCCTTACCAGAGCCCGCGTCCGGTGCTGATCTGCGCGGGCGCTTCCCCCAAGGGGCGCGACTATGTCGCGAAATATTGCGACATCAGCTTTGGCTTCATGGAGAGCATGGAGAAAGGCAAGGACTGGGTGACCGAGACGAAGCGGCTAGCCGTCGACAAGTTCAATCGCGAGATCGGGACCTTCACCTCGTGCCCGGTGGTGTGCCGGGAGACCGAGAAGGAAGCCCAGGAGTACTACAACTACTACATCCACGAGAAAGGCGACTGGGAGGCCTGCGAGAACATCTGCCGGGTGCTGCAGGTGCAGAGCCAGAATCACAGCCCGGAGATGTACAAGAAGTTCAAGGAGCGATTTATCGCTGGGTGGGGCGGCTATCCGCTGGTCGGCACGCCGGAACAGATCACCGACAAGCTGATCGAGCTCTCCAAGACCGGGGTCGATGGCACGCTGATCTCGATGGTCGACTACAACAGCGAACTGCCGTTCTGGAATGAGCGCGTGATGCCGCTGCTGGAGCAGGCAGGGTTGCGCAAGCCGGTGCGCAAGTAAGCAAGGGACGCAATAGGCGGGCGGCCGGTCCGACAGGGGCCGGCCGCTCGTCGTCCGTTGTCAGCGCCGCTTGCGATTCATGCTTTCCGCGGCTTCGGTTATGCGCTGCGCCAGCAAAGTCGCCGCTGCCTGACGGCTGTGGCTCGGTCTCTCCACCAGGCCGATTTCACGATGGAATGTCGAATCGCCCAGGCTGAGGGGGACAACCCCTTTTGGCCATCGCACGATGCTCGTCTCTGGCAGCAGGGCTACGCCAAGCCCGCGCAGCACAAGCTGCGAAATGCCCTGCAACTCATCCAGCTCAATGGCCTCCTTGACCGTAAAGCGGGAGCGCCGCAGGAACTGGTCGACCAGACGCCCCCCAAAAGACCCACGGTCGTACCGGATGAACGGCACGCTTTCAAGCAGATCGTGCCATGGGGTCTTCTTGTGCGCCTCGGGAACGAGTAGGACAAATGGTTCGGCCAGCAGCATGCGCCATTGCAAGTCGGACGGCAGCGCGAATGGCGGCTTGATCATCACAGCAATATCGAGCTCACCCGAATCCACCTGGCCCAGCAAGTTAAGCGAAACGCCAGGCATCATTCGGATCCGGTACCCGGGCATCTCCTGGCGGAATGCGCTCAGGGCATCAGGAAGGAATGAGACCTGTGCTGAAGCGATCGCGCCGACACGGATCAGGCCAGTGCGGGGGCTTCCCGCATGCCGCCCGAGCTTGGCGTACACCGCCATCATCTCCTCGGCGACGGCCAGCGTCTCGCGCCCGGATGAGTTGAGTACGGCTGCCCGCCCAGTCCGATCAAACAGCGCGAAGCCCAGCTCCTGTTCCAGCCGCTGGATTTGCGCGCTTACCGCGGATTGCGTCAGCCCGATATGTGCGGCCGCGTTCGCAAACGTTCCGTAGCGAACGACAGCCATGAACGTTTGGAGTTCGCGAAGCATGTCGATTGATCGATATTATTGTTGCTTAGGGCAAAAATATATCGCTTTTCATGGAGATTGGTAATGCATAGACTAAGCGAACGGTGGCGGTTTGAGAAGCCGCGCCAGAAATTATTTCTCTTCTTGAGTGCAAACCATGACTACATCTGTCCCCCAACTCCCTCCCTTCCACCTGGCGTTCCCAGTCAATGACATTGCCGAAGCCCGTCAGTTTTATGGCTCGCTGCTCGGCTGCCCGGAAGGCCGTAGCGCTCCCGACTGGGTCGACTTCAATTTCTATGGGCACCAGATCGTGGCCCATCTGGCACCGGAGGAAGTCGGCCATCGCAAGACCAGTGCAGTCGATGGCGACGCTGTGCCCGTGCGTCACTTCGGCGCCGTGCTGTCCATCGCCGAATGGGAGGCCACCGCCGAGAAGCTGAAGGCGGCAGGCATCAAGTTCATCATCGAACCGCATATTCGCTTCAAGGGCGAGCCGGGCGAACAGGCAACGATGTTCTTCCTCGATCCGTCGGGCAACGCACTGGAGATCAAGGCCTTCGCCGACATGTCCTCGTTGTTTGCGAAGTAAGACTACGGCATATCCGCAGGCTGGTCGGACGCCGGCAGTGCTGAATTGCCGCTGCGTCCGGCGCTGGCCGGGACCGTATGTATCCGTCCCGGCCCTGCAGCACTGTTCACGCGTCCCGCTGGGCGGATGTGAAGCACCATCAGAACAGAACCGTCCCGAGACGGTCGGCACCTCCGGGTGCGGCAGAGACAAGATCTCAATGCAGCCTCTCCGGCACGACAAAGGTGAGCGAAGTGCTCCGCCATGGAACCTGCTTCGGGTTCGTGCGGCCTATCGCTGCATCGCTTCTCTTCCTAACAGGAACGTCAGTCCTGGTGGATTGGCAGTTCCACACCAGTCTTCAGAGGCCAACGGTGGAAACCAAACTGATGCAAGGAGTCACCATGAAGAGCGCTGTCATGATCTGTGCCGCGGTCGCGGCATGCTTGGGGCAGGTCCCCGCATCCGCGGCGGAACTCGGGCCCACGCTGCAGAAAATTAAGGACGCCGGCATCATTACGCTGGGTGTTCGCGATTCGTCCGTGCCCTTCAACTACAACTTGGGCGGTGTGCGCCAAGTCGGCTATTCCTACGATATCAACATGAAGATCGTGGAAGCCATCAAGGACCAGCTGAAGTTGCCCAACCTGCAGGTGAAGGAGATCCCGATCACCTCGCAGAACCGGATCTCGCTGCTGCAGAACGGCACCATCGATATCGAGTGTGGCTCCACCACCAACAACCTGGAGCGACAGAAGCAGGTTGCCTTCACCAACACCATCTTCATCATCGGCACGCGCCTGCTGACCAAGAAGGAAAGCGGCGTCAAGGACTGGTCTGACCTGAAAGGCAAGAACGTGGTCGTGACCGCTGGCACCACGTCGGAGCGCCTGCTGCGCAAGATGAATGATGACCAGAAGCTGGACATGAACATCATCAGCACCAAGGATCACGGCCAGTCGTTCCTGACGCTGGATACTGGCCGCGCCGTTGCGTTCATGAACGATGACGCGCTGCTCTACGGCGAGCGTGCCAAGGCCAAGAATCCTGCCGACTGGGTGGTGGTCGCCAAGCCGCAGACTCGCGAGGCGTATGGCTGCATGCTGCGCAAGGACGATCCGCAGTTCAAGAAGCTGTCGGACAACGTCATCGCTGGCCTGATGAAGGACGGGGCGATCAACGCGATGTACACCAAGTGGTTCACCCAGCCGGTTCCGCCGAAGGGGTTCAGCCTCGACTTCCCTCTCTCCGACGATATGAAGGCACTGTACAAGAACCCGAACGACAAGGCGCTTGACTGATTGAGCGGGTTTGCGGTCGCCAAAACGGAAGGCAGTGTCCTTCCGTTTCTTTTTGAGGAGGAGACATGAACTACAGCTGGCATTGGGGTGTATTCCTCGAACAGGCGGCCCAGAACGAGACCTACCTGGACTGGATGATTTCCGGCCTGAAGGTCACCATTGCACTCGGGCTCTCGTCGTGGATCATCGCCCTCGTCATC
>NZ_BAAILO010000242.1:0-958 GCF_054589115.1 Cupriavidus sp. 8B
CGTGGTCCAGCAAATGCAGGGGCGCGGCATCACTCGACTGGCTTTCATTCGATACGGCTCCAGCGAACCTTCCATAATTGCAAACTGCCGATAGTTTCTCTTATGGAAGGGCTTCCATAAGGGGCGGAACTGGCTGTTCGCGGCTTGCGCATCGGTCACGCGTGAGTGGGCGATGTTTTAGCGCTTCTAGCTGTTGATGCAGAATAGCGTGAGTGGGGAAGTGTTTTAGCGCTACTAGCTGCTGATGCAGAATGGCGTTGGTGGGCAGTGTTTTAGCGCTTCTAGCTGCTGTCGCGGCTGGGCGGTGTTGGCCGTTTTGGAACGTGTGAGATGTCACTTTTCTTTACTCGTAAAGAAAAGTAACCAAAAGAAAGCGATCCTTGCAGGAGGCTGGCTTATTGGGGTTACGTAGCCCGGTGGTTTCGTCGTCAGGCCCCGGGTTTTAATTGACTCGTGCCGTTACCGGTTTAGATCATCACGACGCTGCCAATGCCCAGGGATTCGTGGTGGCCCCCACCGGTAGCCACCACCACGAATTTCAAGCCGTCTGTCGCTCGCGGCGCGGGCGGCCACGAAGTTGCAAGCGTCTCGTTTTCGTCGTGGGCGCGGTGGCACCGCCGGAATAGTTTTGAGGGATTCACCACCGCGCCCACCCCACCACGAAACAATCACGGCGTGATATATCGTGGTGCTTCGCACCGGTACCGGCAGATGGGTGAATGAGCAGGGATGCCGCTACCGGGGGCCTCACCACGAAACCAGTGTCATTCACAGGATCGTGGCCCTTTGAACCAGTAACGGCATGAGTCCATTAAAACCCAGGGCCTGACGACGAAACCACCGGGCTACGTAACCCCAATAAGCCAGCCTCCTGCAAGGATCGCTTTCTTTTGGTTACTTTTCTTTACGAGCCCTCCATGTCAGGATACTTGTCGCCTCGGTCTCCTTGGTGAAGCAA
>NZ_BAAILO010000243.1:0-21226 GCF_054589115.1 Cupriavidus sp. 8B
GTGCGAGCACTTTATAACTTGTAAGCTAAAAGACCGAAGTCTTCCGCATCCGCTATCAAGCGCCCACACTTATCGGTTGTTTGTTTGTTAAAGAACGGTCCGCGGTTCGCTTTGCTTGCCGCGTCGCTGCTTTGTCTGCAGCAGAGAAACGAGATTATGAAGCGTGATCATCGTTTCGTCAACAGGTTTCGCAAACTTTCTTTGCTGCAGTCGGCGCCTGAACCCGCTCCGCCAACCACCCCTGCCAACCCCGCAACCCTTGTCCCGTCTGCTTTGCAGCGGTCTTTCGTGTTGCGAGGGGGCGAATAATAAGACGCTCCCCTGGTCCTGGCAAGCCTTTTCTGAAATGATTCTAAAATCGACAGAAAAGCGCCCGAAGAGGCTCATTAACACCGACCAGCACGACCAATTCGCGGCGCTAGCCGGCAACCGCCTGGCTGCGGCAAACTAGGGTCGCCGGACGGACCTGGGCGGCTCGCGACGAAGTCCGCCGCCGCGCCCGCGGGTCACTCTATATATAAGGGAGGAACTTGCATGACCATTCGCATCGTGAAGCTGGGCTCGCCCCGCTTGCCTGACGAGGGAATCCGCATTGGCACCGTGCGCAGGCCGCCCCGGGGCGTGCCGAAATCCGAGTTCGCCAAGCGGGACTACTACGATGTGTGGTTTCCGAACCTGTCGCCCTCAGCCGAACTGGTCGCGCAGGCCTTGGACATACAGGCCGAAGGGGACGAAAAGGCGTGGCGGGCATTCGAGCGGCACTTCCGTGCGGAGATGGCGCGCCCGGAAGCAAGCCGGACGTTGGATCTGCTGGCCGCGATGTCACAGCAAACGAATTTCTCGATTGGCTGTTATTGCGAGCACGAGGAAAGATGCCACCGCTCTATATTGCGCGCCCTGCTGGCGGCGCGCGGAGCCGCGCTGTCTTAGGGTGATGCTGTCAGACCGCCTTTTGGTCGCGCACGCACTGGCGGCGGAACAAGGAACGCAGGCTGGGCCAGCGGATAGGCAGGAGCGGAGTGCGATGGCGCACAGCATCGCGCTCGGCATAGTGGGCCAGCAGTTGCTCGCCAACCGACTGCCGGAAATAGGCGGGCGTCGGGTAGTCCATGGTCAATCCCTATTGTGGTTCATCAGGATTGACAGTATACCGAATTTTAGTGCAGCGCGTCATAGCGGGATGCGCAAGCGCCCTATTCCGGGGCATTGCGTAGCTTCATGAATGCCCCTGAGTGCCAATAGAATCAACGACAAACGGCGCTACCGCGGCGACGGAAGCCGACTTGCGCCAGCACACGATCGTTTTTGCATATCGAATACTATCTACCAGCGCTCAGGAACCCGGCGCACCGGCCTCGGCCAGATCTTCGGCCGCCTTGGCGGCGCTATAGACGTGCCGCGTCGCCAACAGCGCCGCCAGATCCGCATCGCCCGCGATGACTGCCTGCAGGATCTGCGCATGCTCCTCCCAGTTCTGCCGGGCGCGCGTGACATTGGCCGGCGCGAACAGCAGCCCCGTGCGCTCCCTGAGCGTACGCACCATGTCCTGCAGCACGCTATTGGCTGCGATATTGCCCAGCACCTCATGAAAGCGGGTGTTCAATTCGATGAAGCGCTCAGAGCGTCCGCTCGCAGCGGCCTCGGTGCCCTGGCGCAGCACTTCATTGAGTTCGGCGATCAGGGCAGGATCGCGGCGCTGGGCAGCCAGCTTGGCGTTGAGCCCTTCCAGCGTGGCCCGCACTTCGACCATTTCCTTGGCGATGTTCGGCGACAGCGTCGCCACCGAGGCGCCCCGCCGGGGCTCGATGCGTACCAGGCCTTCGGCGGCAAGCGCGCGCAGTGCTTCCCGCACGGGGATGCGCGAGACGCCCAGTTCAGTGGAAAGCTTGTTTTCGACCAGGCGCTCGCCTTGGTTGTACTGCCCGCCGAGGATGCGCTCGCGCAACGTATCGGTCACCAGGGCGAACAATGGGGAGTGCTGGGCGCCAAGGCTGGCGCCGGCGGGATCCGAACCAGGAAGTGCGTGTTCGGTACCATGGGCGTCGGACATAGATTCTGGCTTGGGTCAGCGAGACACTGTCCTCGGGCAAGGCGCGCGGGCGGGCCATCGCGAACGGGTGTCTAAGGGATCAGGGACCGCGGCGCCGGCCCGGAAAGGCTGAGGGGCAATGCGACCGCGGTGGCATTGTCCGCATTGTATACCGGCGCAATACGATTTTTTGCGCAACACACCTTGCCAGTGCCAAGGCCAGCGCCACAGCCCCGCGGCCCTGGCACAACGTGCCGCCCTTGGGCCGGGTACGCGGTCCGGCAGGCTATGATGCGTAGCCTCTACCAAACCCCGCCTGCGACTCGCCGATGGCTCTTAATCTGGTCTGGCTATCCTTCTTCCTGCTCGCCTTCGTCGTCGCCTGCATTCGTGTGGCGACAGGCGATACCGCGGTGTTTCCGGCAATGCTGGCGAGCCTGTTCGACAACGCACGCACCGCGTTCGAGATTTCGCTTGGCCTGGCGGGCGTCATGAGCTTGTGGCTGGGCATCATGCGCATTGGCGAGCGCGCCGGCGTAGTCGACTTATTCGCACGCGCGGTCAATCCACTATTGCGCCACTTCTTCCCCGGCGTTCCGCAGGGTCACCCGGCCCAGGGCGCGATGATGATGAATGTGTCGGCCAACCTGCTAGGGCTCGACAACGCGGCGACCCCGCTCGGCCTCAACGCCATGCGGGAGTTACAGTCGCTCAATCCCCGCGCTGACACAGCCAGCGACGCGCAGATCATGTTCATCGTGCTGAACACGGCTGGCTTGACGCTGATCCCGACCTCGGTGATCGCCATGCGCCAAGCGATCTCGGTCAAGCAGGGCCTGGTCGGATTCAATGCCGCGGATATCTTCCTTCCCACCCTGCTGGCCACCTGCGTGTCCTGCCTGGCCGGCTTGCTGGCAGTGGCCTGGGCGCAGCGGCTCAACCTGCTCAAGCCAGCCGCGCTGGCCGCCTTCGGGCTGCTGTCGGCGGCTGTCGGCGGACTCTTCCTTTGGCTGCGGCACGCGCCCCCGGAACAGGTGAGCACCGCCACCGCCCTGGCTGGCAGCGGCTTCATCCTGACGTTGATCGTGGTCTTCCTGATTTGCGGCGCCATGCGGGGCATCAATGTCTACGATGCCTTCGTCGACGGCGCCAAGGAAGGCTTTGGCGTCGCGGTGCAGATCATTCCCTATCTGGTGGCGATCCTGGTGGCGATCGGGCTGTTTCGGGTGACGGGCTGCATGGATGTCCTGATGCAGGGCCTGACCGCCGCTTTTGCCTGGCTGGGCCTGGACACCGCCTTCGTCCCCGCGCTGCCGGTCGGGTTGATGAAAATCCTGTCGGGCGCGGGCGCCCGCGGCCTGATGATCGACGTCATGAGCACCTATGGGGTGGACTCCTTCCAGGGCAAGCTCGCCGCGATCATCCAGGGCTCGACCGAAACCACCTTCTATGTGCTCGCCGTGTACTTCGGCAGCGTCAACATCCGCAACACGCGGCACGCGCTTGCCTGTGCCTTGTTCGCCGATCTTGTGGGCTTGTGCGCCGCAGTCGGCATCGCCTACCTGTTCTTCCGCTGAAACGGGCACGCCTTGCCGCGATAAAACCAACGAATCGTCGCTAAACGCTCGATGGAAACAGGACAAAAAGAGAAGAAATTCCAGTTTTCAATGTATTAAGCCGCTACTTTGTTGCTCACAAACAACATGTTTGTGAAGCCAGACACGCTTGGCCAAGATGCCGCTTGGTGCGACGCAACAAATCATATATAGTGGAGTCTGTCTCCTCCACCACCTCGGTGGATTCCAGCCCGCGCACGAAACTGCGCGGGTTTTTTTTGCCCGCGTTTTGCCAGTCACCACGGTTTGCCCTTGCTGCGGCGGCTCATGGCAAAGCTCGCAGCCGATCCTGCCCAGCGCACCAAGGAAGCTCAGCCGCTGCACCAGGAGGAGGCCAGTCCGCACCGCCCCGGTGTAAAAGGCGGATTTCCGCGCGAAATGTTGCGGCGCAACATTCAATCCCGTAGAGTCAGTCTGTCCCTTGCGCCTGGCAGGGCGGATCTCCGCCTCGCAGCGCCCACCCTTCTTGCCGACATGATTTCCGCGCTGCGCCTGCCCCGCCCCGATGCCTCGATGTTGCAAAGAGGCCTGGTCTACGCCTTCTCGTTCCTGGTCCTGGCCGGCACGGGATGGCTCACCGGGGAAGCCGGCTATCTGTGGGCGGCAACGGCTTCGATCTGGACCGGCCTGGCAGACCGCCGCGGCACCGCCGCCGAACGGCTGGCGGCACTTGGCTCCGTCGGCATTGGTGGCGCCGCCGCATGTGCCCTGGGCACGGCTGCGGCGGTGACGCCGTGGACGGCAGTGGCCGTGGTGCTAGTCGCCGGGCTGGCCGCCGGGCTGGCCGAGACCCGCGGCCCCGTGCCCGCGCTCTCGGCCAAGCTGCTCTATGTGGTGTTGATCGCCTCCTGCCTGCAACCAGCGGGGGATGGAGAGTTAGCCGTGCGCGTGCTTGCCCGCAGCCAGGAGTTCCTGCTTGGCGGGCTCTTCGCCTGCGTCGTCAGCGTGGCCCTGATTCGGTCTGCGCGCGACACGCGGCCGCGCGCGGAAATCCTGGCGGTGTTCGATGCCTTGCTGCGCTTTGCCTCGGATCTGGCGGCCGATGCGCCCGTGGGCGATGCGACGGTCATCAAGCGCGACATCCGCGAGCGTATCGAGGCCGCGCATCTGGCGATCAACATGCGGCGCAGCCTGCGGGACCCGCTAGGGCTGATGCACTATGCCTATGTGGTGAGCCTGGCCGATGCCATGTTCGGCCTGCTGATCGTTGCCGCCGAACTGCGCAGCCGCGCCGATGACGCGGACCCCAAAGCTAGCGGCGCGTGCAGCGTCGAGCACCTGCCACTTCGCCATTTGCTGCGTTGCGTCACCGATGTTCGGGAGCAGGTCTGCGAGGGACTGGCGCATCACGCGCCAGACCTGGCTTCGCTCTGCGCGGCGCTGGCCGGCGAACTGCGCCGCCTGCATGCACCGCTGGCAAATGCGGGGGCGCCGCCGTTGTACCAGGCTGCGCTCAGCGCACTGGCCCGGTATCCGGCCTTCGGCGACTGGCGCCGCGAGTACCGTTGGCCGCGGCGCGCCTTGCGCCGGACTTGGCAACGCTGGCGCGCCGTGGTTGCGGAGCACACTGCCCGCGACGCCCGCGTGGCCCGCCATGCTGTGCGCCTGGCGCTAGCCGGCAGCCTGAGCCTGATGCCGGCGCAGTTCTGGAAAGTCGATCACGGATACTGGGTGGCGGTCACCGTCATCATGGTGCTTAGCCCCCAGTTGCAAACCACGCGAAGGATCTCGTTCCTGCGCTTCGCGGGTTCCCTGGCTGGCGCGCTGCTGGCCTGCGCCATCGGCCTGGCTCACCCACCGGCACCGCTTGCGCTGGCGATCAGCGCGGCCTGCCTGGCGGCCGCCTATACGTGTCGGCTCGCCGGCAGCCCCGGTGCCTTCGCCATGTGCCTGACGCCAGCGGTGATCCTGTTCTCATGGGTCGGGGCACCGGCGGCGGACAGCAGCCACTTTGCCGCGCTGCGGGGCATCGACACGGCGCTAGGCTGCCTGATCGCCCTGGCCAGCTATTATGTGCTGGCGCCGCGGGCCGAGTTATCGAGGGTGTATCGCCATAGCCTCGACGCCCTGGCGTCAAACACGGCGTACCTGCGTGCAGCATTTGCCGGCGCCAGTGCATTCACGACCTCGCCCACCCGCTCGCCCGCGCCGACGCAAACACGGCTGGAAGCATTGCGCATGGCGGCCGGCCGTACTTCCAGCCGGGCGGATCAAACCTTGCAGCAAGGCGTGGCGGAGCTCGCTCCGGAGCTGGCCCGCGAGTACGCCCAGCTGCACCTGGCCTTGCGGCGCATGGCAGCGCTGGCTGGCTTGGTGCGCGCGGGGCTTGAGGCCGAAGCAGGCAAGAGCCAGGCGGAACCGGCCACGCAGGCAGTGCTGCAGGGCCTCGCCGCACTGCTGTCCGAGCTGGCAGCAAACCCCGGCGCAAGCGTGACGTCGCTCGCAAGCGCCTTCCTGCCCGATTCCGCCGCGCCGCTGGACCGGTTCCTGGTTGAACAAGCCGGCTTCGCCTCGGCCCAGATCAACGCCGCCCACGCAGCCATGGCCGCCGTGCACCGGCTGGCTGGCGGTCAACCCAAGCCCAACCGCCCGCATTTGCCGTATCCGGGTTGATGACGGTCAAGGCCCCGCACTCTGCGTCCATCGCGGATCGGAACCATCACCTAGAATGGTTCCATCCCTCAGTGACCGGTGTGAGGCACGCCATGCCCGAAATTTCCTTTCCCCGCAGCGTTCCCACCTACTGTGCGGCTAGCCTGACCCTCTCCTGCCCCGCGACTGTCAACGGGCAACCCACCCTGTATTCGATCACGGCCGAGGCGCTCGAGACCCATTTCGGTGCCCGCTCCCCACGCGAGGAAGACCTGGTGCGGGCGTTTACCAGCCACCGGAAGCGCATCGAACACATCGCCCAAGGCCTGTTCGAGCTCACCCAGGCGCGCGAAATCCTGTTACGCAGCGGGCACATCCGCTTCGCAGGCTGAAGCCTCAACCTTGCGCCGCCCGGCCTCGCACCAGCGGCACCGGCACCGGCACGCTGGCCTGCCGGATCACGGATCTTCTTATAAGCCGCATGCGTCATTGCCATTTTCTCCAGAAGAACAATGGATAGTGACGGAAGCGACATCGCATTCGGCCGAATTCGATACTACCCGCCACCGCGCGACGCGGACGTTCCGTGCGGGCCTCGCGCGCCTGAGTCCACGATCACGAGATAGCGTCCGGGCCGGGCTACCGGCGCGCGGCCCGGGGCCAGGACCCAGAGCGAGTCACCTCGCTGCGAAGCCGCCAGGTAGTCGGCGTCCAGCAGCCCATAGTGGTCAAGGAGGCGATTCAGGGTGGCGGGGATCCGCACGCATCCCTTGGAGGCCGGGTGGCCCAGCCGAGATTCGAGCCGGTCCGGATCGGTGGCATGCATCTGCAAGCGCATCTGGCTCTCCCCACCCTTGCCCCAGCCGCGTTGGGCATCGACCCAGCCGAAGTCATAGATGCGCATCCCGCTAACGCCGTAGCCGCGGATGCCGTTCTCGTTGTAGGTACCCTCGGCGCGGAAATCCATGTTGTCCACGCTGTGGCTGAATACGCCGATCGGGGTAATGAAATGATCGAAAGTGCCTGGCTTGCCTGTCGAGACGGGCGCGGCGCCCACCCACTGCCAGGGTGCATCGTCGGCAGGCCGCGCAAACAGCATGGCGGCCTGGACCCGCGGGTTGCGGTCGACCAGCACAGCCCAGTCGCCTGCGTCGGCCTCCCGCCCGTCCGCCTGTAGCGCGGACGCCAGCAAGCCGGCATACCGCATGGCGACAGGCGCCGGGAGGTTGAGGTGGCGCTGCACTTGTTGCAAGAACGCTTGCCGGACCATGCTGAGTTCATTGGCGACGGCGAGTGGTGACTGGATCGCCACCAGCGCGACTAGCGCGAATGGCGCCAGACGTCTGACGCGTGCGAGCCAGCGCCGAAAACCCTTGACGCGGGCCCGCTCTAGGCGAGCGCACGGCATGATTGCCTCCTTTGAACAGGCGTTGCGGCGATACGCCATGGTGGACGGTTACGCGGCGCGGCGCCTTGTGCAGGATCAAGTCCGACGCACGGCAGCGCTCCGGCGCCATCGTCCCAAGATGGCGGACGGTCTACCTATATAGACCGCAAAGGCACCGACTATTTCCGTTGGGTATGCCAGACGCCGCTTCCCGGGGACGAAGGATCGCCAGCGCACCGAGCGTTGCGGCTCAGCCGCCGCGTTTCGTGCCTTAGTCACGTCGCATCCATATACAATCACGGCCATGCAATACATCCATGTCGTCAACGGCGACGTAGCGGGCAACACGCTACGGCAAGCCCTCGCCCAGGCCGCCAGGCCCGACCCGGTCGTCGTGCTTCGCGACGACCTCGCCGTCGGGCCGCTGGCTGACGTAGACAGCAGTGGGCTCATCCGCTCCGGTTTCTGGCAGCGCGTAGCGCCCCACAGCGACATCGACTTCGCCGCCGAAATGCACCAGGCGCTCGACCAGTTGCAAGGCCTGCGCAAGGACGAGCTGGAAGTCGCCATCTGGCATGGCCAGAGCGCTTCCGACCAGCTGATGCTGCGCCGGGTGGTGTTCCACCTCTATCAGTCACCCCAGCGCATCAATGAAGTGGCCATGGACCTGCGCGAGCTGGAAGCGCCCGCGCGCGGCAACCTGGCCGCCATCGGCATGTATCCCGCGGCCCGCCTGGCGCGGCGCTTCTCCACCATCGCCCCGGTCTCGGTGCTGCGCCTGGGCCGCCTGGGCTATGAGTGGCAGCAGAACGTCAAGGAAAACGCCGACGTCCGCCTGTGGAAGGGCAATACGCTGGTGCCCGCGGCTTACCACACGGTGGATGAAGTGATCCTGGAGCGCGCCCCGCTGGAATGGGCGCCGGCCGCGCAAGTGGTCGGCGGCGTAATGGGCGCCATCGAAGGCCTGCTGGCCAGCGACTGGTTTGTGTTCTGGCGCTGCCGCGAGCTGATTGGCGCCGGCCAGCTGGTGCTGCGCGGCAATGCCGAATCCCTGCAGACCTGCGAGCTGCGCCGCAACCTGTCCGCCGGCGGCGAGTAAAAAGAAAAAGGCGAAGGTCTCCATGGCCCGTACCAAGGCACCCGATTTCGAGGCGCAGCGCGAGCAGATCCTGGACCTGGCTGCCGCCGCCTTTGCCGCCAGCAGCTACCCCAGCACCTCGATGGCCGACCTGGCCGCTGCCTGCGGCACCTCCAAGGCCCGGCTGTACCACTATTACGAGAGCAAGGAAGCGATCCTGTTCGACCTGCTCGACCGCTACACGCGCCGGCTGATGCTGATCGTGACCGAGGTCGAGGCGGAGGCGGAACGCCAGGGACGCAGCGAGCTGGACAGCTTCTCCAACCTGATCCGGGCCTTCCTGGCCGAGTACGAGACCTCGCAGACCCGGCACGTAGCCCTGATCAACGACGTCAAGTTCCTCGCCGAGGAACAGCGCGACCAGATCCTCAAGCGCGAGCGCGACGTGGTGGCCGCCTTCTCCCGCCAGTTGCGCCGGGCCTATCCCGAGCGCGTCACCCGCGACAACCAGGCCGCGCTGACGATGACGGTGTTCGGCATGATCAACTGGACCTTCACCTGGCTCAAGCCGGGCGGCAAGCTGTCGTATGCGGAGTTTGCCGAGATGGTGATCGACCTGTTGGCGGGCGGGTTGCCGGGTGCCCGCGCAGAACCCGCGGTGCGGCTGCGCGGCGCCGAATAAAGCATATTCATTGCCCATGCCGGCGCTCTTGCAGCGCCGGCGCGGTACCTCAGGACCAGTCCTCCTCTTCCCGCTGGCGGCGCTGATCGCGGTCCTGGCGGAACATTTCCTCCAGTTCGTCGCGCGCCTGGCGCGCCAGCGAGACCAGCTTCTTCTGGTCCGTGTAATGCGGGTAGAACCGCTCGATCGCCGCGATGTTGTGCCGGCGAAAGCGCAGCGCGACCGAACGCGCCTGCACGGGATCGTAGCCCAGCCCTTCGAGCACGCGACGGCCCAGCAATAGCGAGCCCTCGAACACTTCGCGCTCGAACAGGTGCACGCCGCGGTCCTTGAGCTGGTAGACGTGCGAGACGTGGCGTGCCCGCGCGTAGATCTGCAAGTGCGGGAAGCGCGCTCGCACGCTGTCGATCAGCGCGAGGCTGTCCTCCATGCCATCGATCGCCACCACCAGGATGCGGGCCCGCTCCGCGCCGGCGGATTCGAGCAGGTCCATGCGGGTTGCGTCCCCGTAGAACACCTTGAAATCGTACTGGCGCAGGAACTCGATCTGGTCGGGATCGTGGTCCAGCACGGTCACGCCGATCCCTTGCGCATAGAGCAGGCGGCCGATGATCTGGCCAAAGCGGCCAAAGCCGGCGATCAGCACGGGGTTGTCCTGCGGCGCGATCACGTCGTCCGGGCGCCGCGCCAGGCGGGCCAGCCGGGGCGCCACCAGCCGGTCGAAGACCAGCAGGAGCAGCGGCGTGGCCACCATCGACAGCGCCACCACCAGCACCAGCAGCGCCTCGGTGCGCGCCGGCAGCAAGCCGGCGCCGCCCGCCACGCCAAACACCACGAAGGCAAACTCGCCGCCCTGTGAAATCAGCAGCGCAAACAGCAGCCATTGGCCGCGCGCGATGCCAAAGCGCGGCGCCAGCAGGGCCAGCACCACGGTCTTGAACAGCACGAAGCCAACCACCAGGGCCGCCACCTGCACCGGCGCCTGCATCAGCACGCCGAAGTCGATCGACATGCCTACCGCCATGAAGAACAAGCCCAGCAGCAGGCCCTTGAAGGGCTCAAGGTCGGCCTCCAGCGCGTGACGGTACTCCGAGTCCGCCAGCAGCACGCCGGCCAGGAAGGTACCCAGCGCCATCGACAATCCCACCGCGTCCATCATCAGCGCGATGCCCACCACGAGCAGCAGCGCGAAGGCGGTGAACATCTCGCGCATGTCGGTGCGCGCGATAAAGCGCAGCGCGGGGCGGACCAGATAGCGCCCGCCTACCACCACGGCGCCGATCACCCCGACCGCCTTTGCCGCCCCGAGCCAGCCCGCCGCGCCGGTGGCGTCGGCGTCGGCGCCGCCGGCAGCCAGCAGCGGCAACAGCGCGATCATCGGGATCGCGGCGATGTCCTGGAACAGCAGGATGCCGAAGCTGGCGGCGCCCGCCGGCGTGCCGAAGAGATTGCGCTCGGTCAGCGTGGCCAGCGCGATCGCGGTGGACGACAGCGCCAGGCCCAGGCCCGCCACCAACGCTACCTGCCACGATGCCCCGACCAGCGCAGCAACGCCGCCGAGCAGGATCGCGCAGGCCGCCATCTGGGCGCCGCCGTAGCCAAAGATGACACGGCGCAGTTCCCACAGCTTCCTGGGCTCCAGCTCCAGGCCGATCACGAACATCATAAGCACCACGCCGAACTCGGAGAAATGCAGGATGGATTCGACGTTGGTCACCAGCCGCAGGGCCCACGGGCCGATCGCCACGCCGGCCAGCAGGTAGCCGAGCACCGCGCCCAGGCCAAAGCGGCGCGCCACCGGCACCGCCACCACCGCGGCAACCAGGAAGACCACCAGGGCCACCAGGAAATCGTGTTGTTCCATGGCGCGCTCCTCAGCTTGCGGCGGCGTTGGAGACAACGCCACGGGCAACGTCGGCAATGCCGCCCAGCACGCCGGTGACCCGGCCGATATGGTCGGCCAGCGCTTGGGCGTCAGCCTGGTTGGCATCATGCAGCACCAGCGGCGACAACCAGCTCATGCCGCACAGCACGGCGGTCTGCTCCAGCGGCAGCATGTATTCCTCGATGCTGTGGCCATGCGTGCCGTCGGGGCCGTAGGAGTCGGCGTGCCCACCGGTGCTGGCCACCACCAGCATGGACTTGCCACGCAGTGCGGTGCCGCCGGGGCCGTAAGCCCAGCCGCTCTCCAGCACATCGTCCACCCACAGCTTGAGCAGCGCCGGCATGCTGTACCACTGCACCGGGAACTGCAGCACCAGCGTGCCGGCCCGCGCGAGCGCGCGCTGCTCAGCGACCACGTCGATGTCGTAGTCGGTATAGCTGGAGTAGAGATCGTGCACGGTCACGCCGGGCAGGCTTTCCAGTGCCGCCGCCAGCGGACGATTGACACGCGACAGGTGCGGCCTGGGATGGGCATAGATAACGAGAATCGGGGGCTCGGCCTTGGGGTCCACGAAAATTCCTGAAAAAACGGCTTGCGCAACAGTGGCCACGAGGCCGGAAAGGGGTGTTTAAATCACTGGATGGCGTGGATTACCTGGGCTGCCTCATGCCAAGGCAGGGCCAATCCAGTGACCTGCCCCGGGGAAAGCGGATATGCGGCGTTGCAGCAAACCCACACCGACGAACGGAAAACGCCCGTACTAAACAACACAACCCATTGATTTAAATAGACTTATTTGGAATTTACAAAATCGAACAAGGTTGGCGGGGCCCTCACCTTACGTGAGACTGACAAATCCACTACAATACTTTTCGCGTTGCAGCAAGATAGTGTTTGCCCTTGTATCCCGATCAAATTGTCGAAAGTGCATGGACGAACACCCGCTGAGTGCTATTTTTATACCTGATTACGTCGCAAGGAAAACAAAGTGAATCCGCTCGAACTGAGCAAGGCCGTCGGGGCAGTATCCGACGAAGATCTCCGCCGTGCAGCCGCAGCCGCGCAAGCGTCGCAGCGCCCCACCACCCTGGTGCGCGAGCTGGCTGCGCATCATCGCTCGCGCCTGCTGAAGCATTTCCTCGCCCTGGGCGAGGAGGATCGCCTGCTCCGTTTTGGCCAGTCGGTTGGCGACCATGTGATCGAAGCCTACGTCGATAGCATAGATTTCGACCACGACACCGTGTTCGGCGTGTATGACGAGCACCTGGAACTGATCGGCGTGGGCCACTTTGCCAACCTGCGCGACAACACGCAGGGCCGCGTTGCCGAGTTCGGTGTCTCCGTGTCGCAGAGCGCGCGTGGCCGCGGCATTGGCAGCTCGCTGTTCGAGCGTGCGGCCATGCACGGCCGCAACAGCAATGTGCGCACCCTGTACATGCACTGCCTGTCGCGCAACGCCGCCATGATGCACATTGCCAAGAAGGCCGGCATGAAGGTGCAGTATGCGTACGGCGAGGCCGATGCCTACCTTGAGCTGCCGCCTGCCGATACCGTCAGCCGCCTGACCGAGGCGCTCGACGAGCAGGTTGCCGATCTCGACTACATGGTGCGCCGCAATCTTCGCGATGCGCGCCGTTTCGGCCTGCGCTTCTGGCGCTCGATGGTGCCGCAAAAGCACACCGTCTAAGCGAAGCCTGCCGGCATCGTACCCATGGCGCGCCCGCCCGGCGCGCCATTTTCTTTGGTGCCGTTGCCGTGCAACCCTCAGCCCCCTGGCACCGGCAAGGCAGTGGTGTCCTTGATGCATTCGAGCGCGAAGCTCGAGCGCACGTCGATGACCGCGGGATGGGCCAGCAAGTGGTCCTTCATGAAGCGCGCGAAATGCTCCATGTCTTCCACGTAGACCTTGAGCAGCAGGTCCATCTCGCCGGTCATGGCGTGGCAGGCGGCCACTTCCGGCCAGATCTCGATGGCAGCACGGAACAAGTCCAGCGGCGCCTTGCCTTTGGGCGCGCCGCCGTGCTTCTCGAGCCGTACGTTGATATAGGCGAGCAGCCCCAGCCCGATCCGGCCGGGCTCCAGCAGCGCCGCGTACTGGCGAATCACGCCAACCTCCTCCAGCCGGCGGATGCGCCGCAGGCACGGGCTGGGCGACAGGTTCACGCGCTCGGCCACTTCCAGGTTGGTCAACCTCCCGTTGGTCTGCAGCACCTCCAGGATCTTCCTGTCGATCTTGTCCAGCTCCACCTTGCTCACGATATTGTTGCTCCGCAATATGTTTGTCGGCAATTTTTTTGCGCAAATTTAGCAAACCGTGCACAAGTACGCAATTTTTTGTGGCGCCCCGTATCCTGCAACGACTTTTCGCCCAGCGCAATCGCCTTACGGGTGCAAGATGTCGCCATGGCGTATGGCCGTGCACAGGAACAGGGCGTAACAGGGCGTCCGAGACCTCCATTGCAGGAGCGACCCGCTCGCCCTGGACATTCAGGCCCTCAGGGGCGTGGTCTATCCGCGGATCCGGCGGGTCGAGCGTTCGGAAGGCAAGGATGGTGCCAACACCGGCCAGTGCGGCCAGCCACGGAGCAAAAAAAAGCGCGGCCGGCAACGGTCGCGCTTTTTTCAATCTGCCCACGGCGCGGCGCGCCGTGGATCCTGCCTCAATCAGTCACCGCGATCAGCCACCGCCGCTCGACGGCGCAGCCGGGTTAGGCTGGTTATTGCGGGGCATCCGCTGCATCCGCTGCTCGTGCATCTTCTGCATGCCGGCGCGGATCTCGTCCAGCGTCAGCTTGCCGTCGTGGTTGGTGTCGAGCTGGTCGAAGTGCTTGGCCAGGTGAGGCATCCCGGCTTGCACCTCTGCCTTGGTGAGCGCGCCGTCGCCGTTCTTGTCGGCCGCCTTGAAGCGGGCTTCGAGCTCGGCCTGCATCTCGGCGCGGCGCTGCTCCATCATTGTCTTGCGATAGGCAGCGAGTTCGTTCTTGTCGAGCTTGCCGTCATGATTGGTGTCGATCTTGTTGAACAGCGCGTCGGCCTCCGCTTTGGAGATCGTGCCATCGCCGTCGGTATCGATCGATTTGAACCACATGCCGCCGCCATGCTCCATATGGTGGCGCATGCCCGCCTGAGGCCCGGGGGCCGGCGCGGCAGGGGCTGCGGGCGCGGCGGTCTGGGCGAAGGCTGCGCCGCCCATCGCCAGGAACACCGCCGAAGCGGCCATGAAATTCCGGATCGAACGTGCCTTGAGATTGCCTTGCATGTCTTTACTCCTTTTTCGTCTCGGTGGACTGGTAAGGATTAGAACGCACGCCAGGCTGGAAAGTTGGTCCACCTAATACGTTGTTACGCGGCTCACAGTTAGGCGCCGCCGGCGTAAGCCGCTGAAAGTAACGGTAAATAAGATGGCGCAGCGCAGTTACAAGTCAGTCTTTGGCAGAGATAGGCTCGTTGCCGCCAGGCTGCCCCGGCAACGGCTGGGACTGCTGTTGCGGCAAGGACTGCGGCGGCGGTGCGGGGATGGGCGTGGCGGGCACCGGCATCGGCGTGGATAGCGGCGCCGCCGCGCCTGCCGGCAAAGCCGGTTGCGCGGCCGCCGCAGGGCCGCGCGTGACGATCGCCGGGACAGGTAGCGCAATTTCCTGGCGCACGCCGTTGCGCTCGATCACGATCCCGCGGTCGCGGACTTCCGTCAGCCGGATCTGCGACGACAGCGCGGTGCCCGCGCGCACGGCCTTGGGCGGGCCGCCATCCAGCGAGACAATGGCCGCGCCGGCACCGCTGCCGATATCCGCTACCACCCCGATCAATTGCACGTCGCGCACGCCGGACTGCGCGTTGCCGCCGAACAGCGTGCCGGCCGCGCCGGTCTCCACCGCCTCGGTCTGCGCCACGCGGGCCGCGTGCGGCACGGCAATGGTCCGCATCGCGCTGAAGGTCAGCACCCAGCGGGTAGCCAGGGCGCACAGCGCGACGAACAGCACGAGCCCGGCCAGTCGCGGCAGCCAGAGGCTGGAGGGATTGAAGCGAAAAGCGGGCCGCAAGGAGAGTTGCACGGAAGTGGGCTGGTGGGCGTCAAAGCACCAAGCGTACCAGAGCCGCATGACAGCTGTCTGCCTCCGCCGGGCCCGCGACGCGTCGGCACGCCGAGGCGCAACGGTGCGTTCCGCGCCTTCCCCGGCGTTTCGCCGTGGGTGAACATGCAAGCACTCGCTCACAAAGCCGTCATGAAGTGGCGGTTATACTGTTTGACCAACTGGATCGCCGCCACGCGGATGCAACGCGGATGAAAGCAGGCGCTCCGCCAGATATTCCATAAGGCTAACCATGATGCGCAGGAACGTTGCCACCCTCCCCGACTCCACCTCCCGCCTGGGCCGCCGCCGCGCGCGCGGCTTTACCCTGATCGAAATCATGGTCGTGATCGTGATCCTCGGCGTGCTGGCCGCGCTGGTGGTCCCCAAGATCATGAGCCGCCCCGACGAAGCGCGTATCGTCGCCGCGCGCCAGGACATCTCCTCGATCATGCAGGCGCTCAAGCTGTACCGCCTGGACAACAGCCGCTACCCCACCACCGAGCAAGGCCTGGCCGCGCTGGTGGCCAAGCCCACCACCGAGCCGGTGCCCAACAACTGGAAGGGCGGCGGCTACCTGGAAAAGCTGCCCAAGGATCCCTGGGGCCATCCGTACCAGTACCTGAACCCGGGCGTGCGCGGCGAGATCGACGTGTTCAGCTTCGGCGCTGACGGCCAGGCTGGTGGCAGCGGCAACGACGCCGATATCGGCAACTGGGAATAAGGAACCACCGCCATGATCCGGGCCGGTCGCGCAGCCATGAGCACCTGGCCACAGGAACGGCGAATCCGCGGCCATCGCGGCCGCGGCTTCACCTTGCTCGAACTGCTGGTGGTGATGGTGATCGCGGGCATCGTGATTTCGCTGGTAGCCGTCAATGCCGCGCCCAATGAGCGCGGCCGCGTGCTCGACGACGGCCAGCGCATTGCGCGGCTGTTCGAGCTCGCGCAGGAAGAAGCCCAGCTGCGCGCCCGGCCGATCGCCTGGGAGGCCGATACGGTCGGCTGGCGTTTCCTGCAAGCCACGCCGGCCGGCTGGGCCCCGCTCGCCGGGGATGTGTTCGCGCCGACCAAATGGCGCCTGCAGCTCGACGGCGTGGCCGTCGCCGAAGGCGGGCGCGGCAACGGCGGCGCGCGCCTGGAGTTCGGGCGCGAGCTGATCGAAGGCCCCCAGCATGTGGTGCTGGTGCGCGGCGGCATCCGCGTCGACGTGGCCAGCGACGGCGCCGGCCGCTACTTCGCCAGCACGCCATGAAGCGCCTCCCCAGATTTTCCCCGTCTGCCCGCAACCCCCGGCGCTCGCCGGCGCGCGGTTTCACCCTGATCGAAGTGCTGGTCGCCCTGACCATCCTGGCCGTGGCGCTGACCGCCGCCATGCGCGCGATGGGATCGATGATCGAGGCTGGCTCCGCCTTGCAGACCCGCATGCTGGCCGAGTGGAGCGCCGAGAACCACCTCGCCACCTTGCGCCTGTCCAAGACCTGGCCCGAGCCCGGCACGCGCGGCTACGCCTGCCCGCAGGGCGGCGTGGAGCTGTACTGCGAGGAAACCATCTCGGGCACGCCCAACCCCTCTTTCCGCCGCGTCGAGATCGCGGTCTACCCCTCCGGCGCCGACAAATCCGTGCGCCTGGCCTGGCTAGTCACCATCGTTCCCAATGAAACGCGCAACCTGCTTTAAGTGCCTTGGGCGGCCACGCCCGGCCGTGGCCATGCGCGGCTTTACGCTGCTGGAAATGCTGGTGGCCATCACCTTGCTGGCGGTGATTGCCGTGATCGCCTGGCGCGGCCTGGACGCGATGACGCGCGGCCGTGAGCGCCTGACCGACCACGACAACCGCCTCAATACGCTCAAGCTGCTATACGGCCAGTTCCAGTCCGACTGCGAGCACCTGACCAGCCCGACCCTGCTGCAGGGCAGCCCGGTCGAGCTCGGCAATGGCCAGTTGCTGATGGTGCGCGACCGCCGCGACGAGGGCCGCCCCAGCCAGTGGCAGGTCGTCGTCTATCGCCTCAACGGCAACACCGTGGTGCGTGCGGCCAGCCCGCCGGCAGACAACCGCAGCGCGGTGCAAGCCGCGATGATCACGCTGCGCCAGGCGGGCGGCGGCGGCAACCTGGCTCGGCCGCTGGTGGGCGACGCCGACAGCCTGTCGGCGCGCGTCTGGGTGGAGCCCGGTGGCTGGCAAGCCGAGAACGGCCGCATCGCCGCCGCGCTGCTCAGCGGCAATGCCAGCGCCAGCGCGGTGGCCGCCTCCGGCGTGAGCGCCAGCCTGGGCGTGGCCACCACGGCGGTGCGCGCGATCGAGCTCAACCTCACGGCGCGCATGGGCGATGGCGACACGCCGCGGCGCTTCCAGAAGATCTGCATGACCGGCCTATGAGCAAACGCCCCGCTCCCCTTGTGCTGGCGGGCCGCCGCCAGCGCGGCGCCGCCGTGGTCACGGCCCTGCTGGTGGTCACGCTGGCGGTCGTGGTGGTATCCGGCATGCTGTGGCGCCAGCAGGTGCAGATCCGCTCCATCGAGAACCAGCGCCTGCTGGCCCAGGCCAGCTGGATCGAGCGCGCGGCCGTCGACTGGGCCCGCCTGATCCTGCGCGACGACCAGCGCCGCACCAGCGTGGACCAGCTGGGTGAGCCCTGGGCGGTGCCGATCGCGGAAACCCGCCTGTCGGACTTCCTCGGCGCCGGCCTGCGCACCGACCAGGAAGGCGAGACTTCCTTCCTCTCGGGCCGCATCCTCGACGCCCAGGCCCGCTTCAACCTCTCCAACCTCGTACTGTGGACGGCCAGCGAAACGCAAGGCCGGGTCGCCACCATCGACGCCCCCAGCCTGGCGATCTATCGCCGCCTGCTGCAGACGCTGGGCCTGAACGCCTCGCTGGCCGAGCCGACCGCGCGCTACCTGGTAAGCGCCGCCGGTGCCAGCAATGGCGCCAGCAGCGACAGCCAGCGCGGGCTGCGCGCGCCCGACGACGTCAACGACCTGCTCGCCATTCCGGGCTACACGCCGGAGATCGTGGCCACGCTGGCACCCTTTGTCGACGTGCTGCCCGAGCGCACGCTGGTCAACGCCAATACCGCCGAGGCCGAAGTGCTGGCCGCCGTGATCGACAAGCTGCCGCTGGACCGCGCCCGCGAAGTGGTGCGCCAGCGCGACCGCGCCTACTTCAACAACATTGGCGACCTGCAGACGCAATTGCGCACGCTGGCGCCGCAGGCCGACCCCAACACCGCCACCAGCACGCTCGACGTACGCACCCACTATTTCCTGATCTACGGGCTGATCCGCCACGAGCGCGCCAGCCGCATGCAGGTCTCGCTGGTCTACCGCGGCGAAGTGCTGGGCAACGCCAATACCACCCGGGTGGTCTGGGTGCGCGATATCGACCGGATGCCGGAACAGCGCTGATCGTGCAACCCCTCGCCCGTCTGGCCGTCATGGCTGGCGGATTTTGGGATCATGCTGTCGGATCGCGCGGGGCGAAAAGGGTTAGCGTGAGGCGGCCGCAAACGGCCAGCGCGCGCTTCCCGGGCGTTTGACCAGCAGCATCAGACAGATACGTATTGACGCCAATTCGTCACACAGGCAAGGTATGCTCCGGCCCGGCGGAAGCGGTAGTCCATGGACCCTGGCGCCCGCCCGTCCTGTGCCGCCAGCAGTACCGCAGCCGGCGTCAACCATGCAGCGGCGCAGTCCGCTGCATGGGTCACATGCCCCCGCTATCGTTCATTGACGCCGTTGTTGGCGCTGTAGCAAGGAAATCTTGAGCACCACCCTGTACGTCCGCCTGCCGCATCGGCCGCACGACCAGCCGCAACCCTGGCACTTCGGCGCCCTGCCGTTTGCCCTGGTCCGCACGGCCGTCGCTGACCGTAGTCGCCGGCAAGGCCCCCAGGCGGCCGGGCAGCTGTTGCGCGAAGGCCACGCCTCCATCTCCGAACTGCCTCCCGCCGATCGCCTGGTCCTGATCATGGCGGCCAGCGATGTGCTGCTGACGGGAGCCACGGTGCCGCCACTTGCGCCGGCGCGGCTCAAGCTGGCGCTGCCGAACCTGGTCGAGGAGGTGCTCGCCACCGATGCCCAGCCTTGCCATATCGCCGTGGGCCCGGCCCTCGACGCACTGCCGGGCAAGGCGGCCAGCGGCTCGCGCCGGCGCTTGCTGATGGTGACGGACCGCGCCTGGCTGCGTGCCGTGCTGGACGCCTTTGCCGAGCATCGCCACCGCCGGCGCCACGTCTTGCCAGCGCAGTTGTGCCTGCCCCTGCCGCCCGTGGCGCAGCCCGCCGAGGCCGGCGCCGATGCCAGCGCCGATCGCGCCGGCAGCCCCCCCGCTACCGCCACGCCCATGGCCGCGCTGGCGCTCGAAGCCGCCTCGCTGACCAGCGCATCGCCCCTGTTTGAAACGGAGGGCGTACCTGCGCCAGCCGAGCTTTCGCGCTACTGGCAACTGACCGTGCGCAGCAGTGAGTACGCCGGCTACGGCCTGCTGCTCGGCTCCGAGGCGCTCGCCGCCTGGCGAGGGCTCGCCCCCGCCGGTGACTGGTACGCCTCACCGGATGCCCTCGCGCAGGTGGCGCCGTCCGGCGCGCACCCGCTCGACTGGCGGGCATGGATCGAAGGGGCGCAGGCCAGCCTGCGCGAGCCCGCGCTCGACCTGGCCCAGTTCGAATTCGCCCAGGGCCGTGCCGACCGTTGGAACCTCAAGGCCTGGCGCCTGCCGCTGGCGCTGGCCGCCGGCCTGGCGGTGGTCCAGCTGATCGGCATGAACGTCCATTGGCTGCTGCTGCGCCAGGAAGCGCAGCGCCTCGCGGCCGCTCAGGAACAGACGTTGCGCAGCGCCTTTCCGCAAATCCCGGTGGTGATCGATCCGCCGCTGCAGATGCGCCGCCAGGTCGAGCAGCTGCGCCTGGCGAGCGGCCGCAGCACGCCTGACGATTTCCTGCCGCTGGCCGACCGCTTCGGCCAGGCCGCGCGCCAGCTCGCGCCGGACGCGCTGCTGGCGCTCGAGTACCACGGGCACACCTTGTTCGCCACGCTCAAACCTGGCACCGACACCAACGCGCTACGCAACGCGGCGCGCCAGTCCGGGCTGGCCATGGAAGCCGACAACAGCCCGCCCGACGCCTCGCGCGCCAACGCACCGGCCGGCACGCGCTGGTCGATCAAGCCCAGCCTGTGAGCGCGGACCGCCAAGTGAACCCGATGAAAGACACCGCATCCAAGCCCGGCCCCCGCGCCACCCAGCGCAGCCCGGCTGGCCGCGCGCGCGTCGCGGACCGGCTGGCGCGCCTGCGCCCGCGCGTGCCGCAGCGCTGGCAGGAACGCTTCGATGCATTCTGGTCGGCGCGCAACCCGCGTGAGCAGGCCATCCTGGCCGGCGGCAGCGCCGTGCTGGCGCTGGTGATCGGCTACACCGTCCTGTGGGAACCCGCCGCCGACGGCCGCGCCAAGCTGCAGCGCAGCCTGCCGCAGCTGCGCAGCGACTCCGCGGAGATGGAAACGCTGGCGCAGGAAGCGCGCGGCCTGGCGGCCAGCCCGGCCCCGTCGCTGCGCGGCGAGGCGCTCAACCAGGCCTTGCAGGAAAGCCTGGCCCAGCACGGCCTCAAGGCCACCCGGCTCAACGGCACCGGCGACAATAGCTTGCAGGTGCAGCTCGACAAGGTGCCGTTCGGCTCTGTGGCCAGCTGGCTGCAGGACGTGCGCCAGCAGCAGCGCCTCAAGGTCATCGATACCCGCATCGTCTACGTGGGCGCCACCGCCATGGTGAACGTCACCGCCACCCTGCAAGGCCCCGCGGCGAATCCGGGCGGGCGCGGCTGATGGCGCGCCTGGAAGCCCTGAGGCTCGCCCGCCGCCGCGTTGCCAGCCCTCGTGGCTGGCAACG
>NZ_BAAILO010000243.1:21353-39795 GCF_054589115.1 Cupriavidus sp. 8B
TGGCGGCATTTCCCGCGGCATGGATCGCCGACAGCATTGCCAGCCAGAGCCAGCGCCGCGTGCTGCTGGCCGATGCCGATGGCTCGCTGTGGAACGGCAGCGCCACCCTGGCCCTGTCGGCCGGCGCCGGCAGCGAGACCGCCACCGTGCTGCCCGGGCGGCTGCAATGGTCGGTGGCATTCTGGCCGTTGCTGACCGGCACGCTGCGCATGGTGGTCAGCCACACGGAGGCCATGAGCGGCCCGGTCGCCGTGGCGGTGACGCCGTTTGGCTGGACCGCCCAGGCCGGCGCCATCCGCATGCCCGCGGCGTTGCTCGAAGGCGTCGGCGCCCCCTTCAATACCCTGCGCCCCGACGGACTGATGCGCATCGACTGGTCCGGGCTGCAAGGGCGCTTCTTTGCCCGCGCCGGCGAGCCGGGCGGCGCAGGTGGCATGACCGGCCACCTGACCGTGCGGCTTGACCAAGTATCATCGGCCGTCAGCCGGGTGCGCCCGCTTGGCAGCTACCGCGCGGAGATCGACTGGTCCGGCGCCGATGGCAAGCTGCAACTGACCACCCTCGCCGGGCCGCTGCACCTGCAGGGCAACGGCACGCTGGGCCGCCAGGCGCGTTTCGAGGGCACGGCGGATGCCGACCCCGACGCCGCTACGCAATTGGTAGGCCTGTTGAGCCTGCTGGGACGACGTGAGGACAATGTGACACGGCTGCGCTTCTGACCCCGGCGTCGGTGCGAAACCTTCGCGCCGACGCCCGCAGCCCGGAACCGAATATGAAAACCCAAGCCCTTCGACCTTCGCTCAAGACCCGCTGCGCCCGCGCCACCGCGCTGCTATGCGGCCTGTCCCTGCTGGCACCCGCGCCGCTGTGGGCCCAGCAACCGAGCCAGCCGGCGGCCCAGCCGGGGCAGCCGCCCGACCTGACCCCGCGCAACCGCGACCAGGTCGTGCTCAACTTCGTCAATGCTGACCTGGAATCGGTGGTGAAGGCGGTGGGGCAGGCGACCGGCAAGAACTTCGTCATCGACCCGCGCGTGAAGGGCTCGGTGAACCTGGTGACCGAGCAGCCCGTGTCGCGCGCGCAGGCGCTGGAAACGCTGGGGTCAGTGCTGCGCATGCAGGGCTATGCGATGGTCGAGAGCAACGGCTTCACCAAGGTGGTGCCGGAAGCCGACGCCAAGCTGCAGGGCTCGCCCATCGTGATCGGCAGCGGCAGATCCCGCGGCGACCAGGTGGTGACGCAGGTGTTCCGCCTCAACTATGAGTCGGCCAACAACCTGGTGCCGGTGCTGCGCCCGATGATCGCGCCGAACAACACCATCACCGCCTACCCGGCCAACAACACGCTGGTCATTACCGACTACGCCGAGAACCTGCAGCGCCTGGGCCGCATCATCGCCGCCATCGACGCGCCCGCCTCCGGCGAGGTCGAACTCGTGCCGCTCAAGAATGCCATCGCCAGCGATACCGCGCTGGTGCTGCAAAAGCTGCTGGACCCGGGTTCCGCCGGCGCCGCCGGCGGGGCCGTGGCCGGCGCGGACGCCAGCCTGCGCACCTCGGTGGTGGCGGAGCCGCGCAGCAATTCGCTGATGATCCGCGCCTCCAGCCGGGCACGGCTGCAGCAGGCGCGCCAGCTGATCGAGAAGCTCGACCAGCCCTATGCGCGCCCCGGCAATATCTGGGTGGTGCCGCTGAAGAACGCTGAAGCCACCAAACTGGCGCAGACGCTGCGCGCCATCGTCGCGGCCGACAGCTCCTTCAACACCAGCCAGGCCGGCACGCCGGGCGCAACCGGCGCGGGGGGCATTGCCAGCGGCACCGGCCTGCTCAACACCTCGACGCCCAACACCGGCCAGTACACGGGCGGCAGCACCGGCAGCTCGCGCAGCGGCTCGGGATCCGGCACCGGCGGCTCGGCCTTCGCGAGTTCGTTCGCCACCAACACGTTGCCGACCACCGGCGGCATCATCCAGGCCGACCCGGCCACCAACTCGCTGATCATCACGGCCAGCGAGCCGGTCTATCGCAACCTGCGCGCGGTGATCGAAGACCTCGACATGCGCCGCGCGCAGGTCTATATCGAGTCGATGATCGTGGAAGTGTCTTCCACCCAGACCGGCCAGCTGGGCATCCAGTGGCAGGGCCTGCTCAACTCGCGCAACAGCAACACCAACGTCTTTGCCGGCACCAACTTCGGCACGGGCGGCCAGAACATCATCAACCTGACGGGTGCCGCCGCCGCGATCAACGCGAACGGCGTGGCGGCCATTCCGAGCGTCTCGAGCCTGGTGCCCGATCTGGCCGGCCTGAACCTCGGCATCGTCAACCGCGCGATCGGGCTGGGCGCGCTGCTGCATGCGCTGGGCAGCGACGGCAGCGTCAACCTGCTGTCCACGCCAAACCTGATCACGCTCGAGAACGAGGAAGCCAAGATCCTGATCGGGCAGAACATCCCGGTCACCACCGGCTCCTATGCACAGACCGGCGGCGCCGCCTCGGTCACGCCGTTCCAGACCTTCGACCGCAGGGACGTCGGCATCACGCTGCGGGTCAAGCCGCAGATCACCGATGGCGGCCTGGTGAAGATGCAGATCTACCAGGAGTCGTCGTCCGTGGTGCAGGGCACCGCCGCCCTCACCCAGGGGCCCACCACCAATGTGCGCTCGATCGAAACCAATGTGCTGGTGGACGACGGCCAGATCATCGTGCTGGGCGGCCTGATCGAAGACACTTACGGCGACGGCGTGCAGAAGGTGCCGGGCCTGGGCGACCTGCCGTGGATCGGCGGGCTGTTCCGCTACGAGAACAAGAACCGCGGCAAGACCAACCTGCTGGTGTTCCTGCGTCCGTACGTGATGCGCACCGCCGGCGCGACCGACCGCCTGACGCAGGACCGCTACGACTACATCCGCGGCCTGCAGCAAGGTTTCGCCTCGCCCAACATCATGGTGCGCGACGGCAACACGCCGGTCCTGCCGCCGGCGGACGCGCCCATGGCACCGTTCGTCGATCCGCGCTCGCGCGGGCCGGTGCCGGGCCCGCTGCCGCTGGAGCAGACGCTGCCGCAATCGCAGCAGCAGCAGCAGCAGCAGCAGCAGCAACAACAACAACAACAGCAAAGGCAGCCCCAGGCGCAAGCGCCGTCGGCCAACGGCACCCCGCTGCCGCCGGGCGCCAATCTCGGCAACGCCACGGTGGACGCCGTCCGCCCGGTGAACTGAGACACGACATGGCCACAAGCATCGCCCCCGCCGCAGTGTCCGACGAACCGCTGGAGCCGCCGTCGACCATCGCCGCGCGCCTCGTCACGTACGGCTTCGCGCGCGAGGCCCGCCTGCTGATCGCGCACCAGCGCACCGATGGCCTGGAAGTGTGGGTCAGCCGCGCCACCTCACCGGCGGCGCTGGCCGAAGTGGCGCGCGTGCACGGGCCGCTGCGCCTGCGCGTGCTGGAACCCGAGGCGCTGGAGCTCGCCATGTCCGAGGCCTACAACCGCCAGGACAGCGGCAGCGCGGCGCAGGTGGTTGGCGAGGTGGAGGGCGAAGTCGACCTGTCGCGCCTGATGCAGGACATTCCCGCCGTGGAAGACCTGCTGGAGTCCGAGGACGACGCCCCCATCATCCGCATGATCAACGCGCTGCTCACGCAGGCCGCGCGCGAAGGCGCCTCCGATATCCATATCGAGCCATTCGAGTCGTCCTCGGTGGTGCGTTTTCGCGTGGACGGCACGCTGCGCGATGTGGTGCGTCCCAAGAAGGCGCTGCACGGCGCGCTGATCTCGCGCATCAAGATCATGGCGCAGCTCGATATCGCGGAAAAACGCCTGCCGCAGGACGGCCGCATCACGCTGCGCGTGGGCGGGCGTCCCGTGGACGTGCGTGTCTCCACCCTGCCCACCGGCCACGGCGAGCGCGCGGTGCTGCGTCTGCTCGACAAGGAAGCCGGCCGCCTGGATCTGGCCAAGCTCGGCATGGCGCCGGGCACGCTGGGCGGCTTCGATCACCTGATCCGCCAGCCGCACGGCATTGTGCTGGTGACCGGGCCGACCGGCTCGGGCAAGACCACCACGCTGTATGCCGCGCTCTCGCGGCTCGATTCGCGCACCACCAACATCATGACGGTGGAAGACCCGATCGAGTATGACCTCGACGGCATCGGCCAGACCCAGGTCAACCCGCGCATCGACATGACCTTCGGCAAGGCGCTGCGGGCCATCCTGCGCCAGGATCCGGACGTGGTGATGATCGGCGAAATCCGCGACCTGGAAACTGCGCAGATCGCGGTGCAGGCCTCGCTCACCGGCCACCTGGTGCTGGCCACGCTGCACACCAACGATTCCGCCTCGGCGGTGACGCGGTTGGTCGACATGGGCATCGAGCCCTTCCTGCTGTCGTCGTCGCTGCTTGGCGTGCTGGCGCAGCGGCTGGTACGCCGGCTGTGCCAGCACTGCAAGCGCGAGGAAGTGATCGAAGTCACACCCGACGAAGCCGACGTGCTGCTGGCCCAAGGCAAGCCGCTGCAGCGCGTGTGGCATGCGGTAGGCTGCGACAAATGCGGACACTCCGGCTACCAGGGGCGCATGGGCGTGTACGAACTGCTCAGCGTGGACGACGAGATCCGCACCATGATCCATCGCCAGTCGGCCGAATCCGAGATCAAGAAGGTGGCCCTGGAGCGCGGCATGCACACCATGCGCCGCGATGCGCAACGCTGGATCGACTCGGGCGCGACAGCGCTGGAAGAAGTCTTGCGCGTCACGCGCGACTAAGGGCGAGCCGAGAGACATGCCAGCCTATCGTTACGAGGCCGTCGACGCCGCCGGCAAGACCGAGCGCGGCGTCATCGAAGCCGACAGCCCCAAGCAGGCCCGCGCCCAGTTGCGCTCGCGCGGCCTGACACCGCTCAATGTGGATCCTCTTGCGGGCGTAGGCGGTGTGCAGAAGAGCAGCACCGCTGCCTTCGTGCGCCGGCTCTCCACGCAAGAGCAAGCGCTGTTCACGCGCCAGCTCGCCAGCCTGATCGTGGCCGGCCTGCCGCTGGACGAAGCGCTGGCGGCGCTGGCCGACCAGGCCGAGCGCAGCTATGTGCATGAACTGCTGGCCGGCATCCGCGCGGACGTGGTCGGCGGCAGCTCGCTCTCGGTGGCGCTGTTGCATCATCCGCGCGATTTTCCGGATATTTACCGCGCACTGGTTTCCGCCGGGGAGCACTCCGGACACCTCGGGCTGGTGCTGGAGAAGCTGGCGGACTATATCGAGACGCGCAACTCGCTCACCGCCAAGATCCGGCTGGCCTTCACCTACCCCGCCATCGTCACGGTGGTGGCCTTCGCCATCGTGATCTTCCTGCTGTCGTATGTGGTGCCGCAGGTAGTGAGCGTCTTCGCCAACACCAAGCAGAAGCTGCCGACGCTGACCATCATCATGCTGGCGCTGTCGGATTTCGTGCGCAACTGGTGGTGGGCGGCGCTGGCTTTCATCGTGGCCGTGAGCCTGGGGATACGCAGCCTGCTGCGCCAGCCCGGTGTGCGCCTGGAGTGGCACCGCTGGCTACTGACCGCACCACTGGTGGGCAAGCTGATCCGCGGGTACAACACCGCGCGCTTCGCCAGCACGCTCGCCATCCTGGTTTCCGCCGGCGTGCCCATCCTGCGCAGCCTGCAGGCAGCCGGGGAGACGCTGACCAACGAGGCGCTCAAGGCCAATGTGGATGACGCCACCACGCGGGTGCGCGAAGGCGCGTCGCTGGCGCGCGCGCTGGCGGCGCAAAACCAGTTCCCGTCCGTTCTCGTGCACCTGATCCGCTCCGGCGAAGCCACCGGCAACCTGCCGATCATGCTGGAACGCGCGGCGCAGGGCGAAGGCGCGGAACTGGAGCGCCGCACGCTGTTCCTCACCAGCCTGCTCGAGCCGCTGCTGATCCTCAGCATGGGCGTGGTGGTGCTGCTGATCGTGCTGGCGGTGCTGATGCCGATTATCGAGATCAACCAGCTGGTGCGTTAGTCATGCGGCCCGGTGGCGCAAGCTGCTGAAATGCAAAACGGCGCCTTGCGGCGCCGTTTTGCATTCTGACGAGTGTGGCTTATTCAGCGGCCTTCGCCGTCTTCTTCGGAGCCCGCTTGGCCGGTGCCGCGGCTGCCTTCTTGGCCGCGGGCGCAGCCTTTTTGGCGGGAGCGGCGGCTTTCTTGGCCGGCACGGCAGCCTTCTTGGCGGCCACAGCGGTCTTCTTTGCCGGTGCTTCCGCTTTCTTGGCGGGTGCTTCAGCCTTCTTGGCCGGAGCGGCTGTCTTCTTGGCGGGCGCAGCGGTCTTCTTGGCGCGGGCCGGGGCCTTGGCCTTTACCTCAACCGCGGGCTCGACCGGCTCGGCAACTTCGACGGCTTCGACGGCTTCGATCGCTTCGATCGCTTCGATGGCTTCCACTACCGGAGCGACTTCGACGACCTCGGCAATCTCAACGGCTTCCTCGACCGGAGCCACCTCGACGACCTCGACGACCTCGACGGCTTCGATGGCTTCGATGGCTTCGACCACCGGCGCCACCACGGTAGAGGACGGCGCCACGAAGATCGAGCTGTCGATCGGCCACGGGATCTCGCTCAGCGTGACCTCGGGCTTGGGCGGCTTGCGGCGGCGGCCATTCGATTCGCCGTTGTCGCCGGCATCGCTGTCGTCTTGCTCGTCGAACGACTCCGCGCCATTGGAGGCCTGCTCCACGCGCTCCAGCACGTCCATCGGATCCACCACGAACGACGGGGCGGTTTCGCTAACGGGAGCCGGGGGGGCAAATTCGGGCACCGGTGCGGGCTGGACAGGCAGTGCGGACTGCTGCGCACGCTCCGGCCGCGAGCCCTGCTGCTGAGGGAAAGGCTGGCGATCGCCGCCACGCCGCTTGTTGCGGCGATTCTCACGCCGCTCGCGGTTGTCACGGTTCTCGCGGTTCTCGCGGTTCTCACCCTGAGGGCTTTCAGCCTGGGGCATCTCGCCCTGACGGATCTCAGCCTGACGATTCTCGCCCTGACGGTTCTCGCCCTGACGGTTCTCGCCCTGACGGTTCTCGCCCTGACGGTTCTCGCCCTGACGGCTCTCGCCTTGGCGATTCTCGGGCTGACGGCTCTCGACTTGACGGCTCTCGGGCTGACGGTTCTCAGCCTGGCGGTCGTCGCCCTGACGGGGCTCGGCTTCACCGGACTTCGAACGGCGCTTCAGGCGCACCCACAGCGTCTTGTTGTTGTTGCCGTTGCGGGTCTCGACTTCGAACAGGCCCGTGGCAGCAACCAGCTCGGAGAGCTTGCCGTAGCCGTAGTTGCGCGAGTCGAACTCCGGTGCCTGCTTGGCGATATGGTTGCCCATGCCACCGAGCGTGGCCCAGCCTTCTTCGTCCGAGACCGCCTGCGAGGCGCTTTGCAGCAGGCGCACCAGGCGCGAATCCTGGCGCAGCTCGCCGCTGTTGCGCTTGCGCGCGGGCGCGGCGGCGCCGTCGGCTTCCGTATCGGTGTCGGCGTCGGCGTCGGCGTCGCTGCGCAGCACGTCGGCAAAGATGAACTTGTCGCAGGCCGTGACGAAGGGCTTGGGCGTCTTGCGTTCGCCAAAGCCGTACACGGTCAGGCCCTGCTCGCGGATCCGCGAGGCCAGGCGGGTGAAATCGCTGTCGCTGGAGACAATGCAGAAGCCATCGAAGCGGCCCGTGTACAGCAGGTCCATCGCGTCGATGATCATCGCGCTGTCGGTGGCGTTCTTGCCGACCGTGTAGCGGAACTGCTGGATCGGCTGGATGGAGTGCGACAAAAGGCGCTCCTTCCAGCCGGCGAGGTTGGGCTTGGTCCAGTCGCCATAGATCCGCTTGACGGCGGCTACGCCGTACTTTGCGACTTCGGCCAGCAGGCCTTCGACGATGGCGGGCGCCGCGTTGTCGGCGTCGATCAGCACAGCCAGGGTCGCAGTGCCCTGGCGGGAGGAAATAGTCATGTTGGGTCCTGGAGGCCGGTCGGCCTCGGATGGGGCGGGTTGCACCGGGGCGCAATCCCTGAAGATATGGCGCACGGTCCGCATCTGCCCGTTTGTTGCGTAAACCTGTTTGCAACGCAGTGTACACGCGAAGCGTGTCCATACGGGAAAGCACGCCTCTCGCGGGCGCGCTTTTTGCTGCAACGCAAGGTGCCGCGCCCTCCGGCGCGGTGCTACCATGCGCCAAAGAGACACGGCCGTTTTCCGCCTTCACAAGAGGCGGCGCACGGTCGCCCACAACTGAAGTGAGTCGGTGATCCCGACTGCATGCCCCAAAGAGGAGCACCTATGAATGCCCCCCTGACCCCTCCGGTCAGCGACGCCATCCGCCGCGCGCTCGCAAACGTTTCCCTGGAAGACAAATACACGCTGGAGCGTGGCCGCGTTTATATCAGCGGCACGCAGGCGCTGGTACGCCTGCCGATGCTGCAGCGCGAGCGCGACCGCGCCGCCGGCCTTAACACGGCCGGATTTATCTCTGGTTACCGCGGCTCGCCGCTAGGCTCGCTGGACCAGTCGCTATGGAAGGCCAAGCAGCATCTGGCCGCGCACGACATCGTGTTCCAGGCGGGATTGAATGAAGACCTGGCTGCCACCTCCGTATGGGGCTCGCAGCAGGTGAACATGTATCCGGACGCCAAGTTCGAAGGCGTGTTCGGCATGTGGTACGGCAAGGGCCCGGGCGTGGACCGCACGAGCGACGTCTTCAAGCACGCCAACTCGGCCGGCTCCTCCAAGCACGGCGGCGTGCTGGTGCTGGCGGGCGACGACCACGCCGCCAAATCGTCCACGCTGGCGCACCAGTCCGAGCACATCTTCAAGGCCTGCGGCCTGCCAGTGCTCTATCCGTCGAACGTGCAGGAATATCTCGACTACGGCCTGCACGCCTGGGCCATGAGCCGGTATTCCGGACTGTGGGTGTCGATGAAGTGCGTGACCGACGTGGTGGAATCGTCGGCCTCCGTGGAACTCGATCCGCACCGCGTGGAGATCGTGCTGCCCCAGGATTTCATCCTGCCGCCGGGCGGCCTCAATATCCGCTGGCCGGATCCGCCGCTGGAACAGGAAGCGCGCCTGCTCGACTACAAGTGGTACGCCGGCCTGGCCTATGTGCGTGCCAACAAGATCGACCGCATCGAGATCGATTCGCCGCATGCCCGCTTCGGCATCATGACCGGCGGCAAGGCCTATCTCGACACGCGCCAGGCGCTGGCCAACCTGGGCCTGGACGATGAGACCTGCGCGCGCATCGGCATCCGCCTGTACAAGGTGGGCTGCGTGTGGCCGCTGGAAGCGCACGGCGCGCGCGCCTTTGCCGAAGGCCTGCAGGAAATCCTGGTGGTCGAGGAAAAGCGCCAGATCATGGAGTACGCGCTCAAGGAAGAGCTCTACAACTGGCGCGACGACGTGCGCCCCAAGGTCTACGGCAAATTCGACGAAAAGGACAACGCGGGCGGCGAATGGTCGATCCCGCAGAGCAACTGGCTGCTGCCGGCGCACTATGAACTGTCGCCCGCCATCATTGCCCGCGCCATCGCCACGCGGCTCGACAAGTTCGAGCTGCCCGCCGACGTGCGCGCGCGCATTGCCGCGCGTATCGCAGTGATCGAGGCCAAGGAAAAGGCCATGGCCGTGCCACGGGTGGCGGCCGAGCGCAAGCCCTGGTTCTGCTCGGGCTGCCCGCACAACACATCCACCAACGTGCCCGAAGGCTCGCGCGCGCTGGCCGGCATCGGCTGCCACTACATGACGGTGTGGATGGACCGCAGCACCAGCACCTTCAGCCAGATGGGCGGCGAAGGCGTGGCATGGATCGGGCAGGCGCCCTTCGCCGGCGACAAGCATGTGTTCGCCAACCTGGGCGACGGCACCTACTTCCACTCTGGCCTGCTGGCGATCCGCGCGTCGATCGCGGCCAATGTCAACATCACCTACAAGATCCTCTACAACGACGCGGTCGCCATGACCGGCGGCCAGCCGATCGACGGCAAGCTGTCGGTGCAGGACGTGGCCTTCCAGGTGGCGGCCGAAGGCGCGAAGAAGATCGTCGTCGTCACCGACGAGCCGGAAAAATACAGCGCCGCCATCAAGCTGCCGCAAGGCGTGGAAGTGCATCACCGCGACGAGCTCGACAAGATCCAGCGCGAGCTGCGCGAGATCCCCGGCGCCACCATCCTGATCTACGACCAGACCTGCGCCACCGAGAAGCGCCGGCGCCGCAAGCGCGGCACCTACCCCGATCCGGCCAAGCGCGCCTTCATCAACGACGCGGTCTGCGAAGGCTGCGGCGATTGCTCGGTGAAGTCGAACTGCCTGTCGGTGGAGCCGCTGGAAACGGAGCTGGGCACCAAGCGCCAGATCAACCAGTCGTCCTGCAACAAGGACTTCTCCTGTGTCAACGGCTTCTGCCCCAGCTTTGTCACGGCCGAAGGCGCGCAGGTGAAGAAGCCCGAGCGCCACGGCGTGTCGATGGACAACCTGCCGGCCTTGCCGCAACCGGCGCTGCCCGGCCTTGAGCATCCCTACGGCGTGCTGGTCACGGGCGTGGGCGGCACCGGCGTGGTCACCATCGGCGGCCTGCTCGGCATGGCGGCGCACCTGGAAAACAAGGGCGTGACCGTGCTCGACATGGCCGGCCTGGCGCAAAAAGGCGGCGCGGTGCTGTCGCACGTTCAGATTGCCGCGCACCCGGACCAGCTCCACGCCACCCGCATCGCCATGGGCGAAGCGGACCTGGTGATTGGCTGCGACGCGATCGTCAGCGCCACCGACGATGTCATCTCCAAGACCCAGGTAGGCCGCACGCGCGCCATCGTCAACACGGCACAGACGCCCACCGCGGAGTTCATCAAGAACCCCAAGTGGCAGTTCCCCGGCCTGTCGGCGGAACAGGATGTGCGCAATGCGGTGGGCGAAGCCTGCGACTTCATCAACGCCAGCGGCCTGGCCGTGGCGCTGATCGGCGACGCCATCTTCACCAATCCGCTGGTGCTGGGCTATGCCTGGCAGAAAGGCTGGCTGCCGCTATCGCTGGATGCGCTGGTGCGCGCCATCGAGCTCAACGGCACGGCGGTGGAAAAGAACAAGGCCGCCTTCGACTGGGGCCGCCACATGGCGCACGATCCGGAGCACGTGCTGTCGCTCACCGGCAAGCTGCGCAGCACCGCCGAAGGCGCCGACGTGGTCAAGCTGCCCACCTCCTCCGGCGCCCTGCTGGAGAAGCTGATCGCACACCGCGCCGAGCACCTCAAGGCCTACCAGGATAGCGCCTACGCCCAAACCTTCCGCGACGCCGTGAACCGCGTGCGGGCGGCGGAAAGCACGCTGGTCGGCAGCGGCAAGCCGCTCCCGCTGACAGAGGCCGTGGCGCGCAATCTCGCCAAGCTGATGGCCTACAAGGACGAGTACGAAGTCGCGCGGCTCTATACCGACCCGATCTTCCTCGACAAGCTGCGCAACCAGTTCGAAGGCGAGCCCGGCCGCGACTACCAGCTCAGCTTCTGGCTCGCGCCGCCGCTGCTGGCCAAGCGCGATGAAAAGGGGCATCTGCTCAAGCGCCGCTTCGGCCCGTCCACGATGAAGCTCTTCGGCGTGCTGGCCAAGCTCAAAGGCCTGCGCGGCGGCATGTTCGATGTGTTCGGAAAGACGGCCGAGCGTCGCACCGAACGCGCGCTGATCGGCGAGTATCGTGCGTTGCTGGACGAGCTGACGAGCGGCCTGAGCGCAGCCAACCATGCAACCGCGATCACGCTGGCCAGCCTCCCCGACGACATTCGCGGCTTCGGGCACGTCAAGGAAGACAACCTGGCGAAGGTGCGTACGCGCTGGGCGGCGCTGCTTGAGCAGTTCCGGCATCCGCAGACGGCGCAGCAGGTGGCTTGATTTGCGAGGTGGTACCAGGCGCTGCCGTGAGGCCGTGCCCGTCGAACGCGAAAGCGGCGGCTCCGAGCAGGGGCCGCTGCTTTTTTTATTGGCGCTGCATGCGGGCATCGTCCCACGCATGACGGTGCTTCAACGCAAACAACGTCATTGCCCAGAACGGCACCCACCAAGACAGATCGCTGAACAACACGAACAGCCCGCTCTTCCATGCGAACACGCCGGTCAGCGCGCCGTGCAAGAACCCAAGCGGCCCGAGCGTCTTGCCCACCAGCCCCACCACCACCAGCGGCCAGTAACGCAACATGTCCTGCGCCGCAATCCAGTAACCCAGCGCATAGACGCCCACCATCATGCCGATGCATTGAATCATCGCATTGGGCGTAGCCGGCATGCCGAGCCAGTCGAAGATCTGCGCGGGCCACAGGCTCAGCACCACCGCATAGAGCAGGTTGTAGATTGCAGCGAGCCGCAGCACCACAGGCATCCAGGCTGGCACGGCGGCAAGCGCGGTGCGCGCGGTCGGTACGGATTTCATACGCGTCTCTCCAGACAAAGATCAAGTACTCAGGTATTCAGGTATTCAGGTATTCAAAGATCGGGTTCGCAAATCGCCAGTACGCCGTCGTAGCGCAGCAGGTAGCCAAGACGCGGCATCCAGATCCGTACGTCACAGCAATAGCGATGGCCATCGAGCGCGCGCTCGCTGGCCAGCACGCGCAGCCATGGCAGCGGCATGCCGAACAGGCTGACGCGACGGCTGGCCTGCCGCAGCCGGCCCGCGCCATCGACGCGCGTGTCCAGCGCAAGGGCAAGCGGGCCCATGCGCTCGGTTACCAGCCCGGCGCGCGCGCCTTCCATGCGGCTGGCCACAAGCTTGCCGCCGATCTGCCGATGCCACTGTTCTCCCGCAGCAAGCGGCATGATGGCGACGCGCGTGGGTGCCGCCTGCGCGGGCCGCGGGAGCGCCGACAGATGCAGCAGCGCGCGCAACCAGCGCCGCTGGCTCCAGCGCACGCGCAGCGTGCCCGTCAGCTGGATGCCTTGCGCGCGATGCACGCGCTGCAGCACCGGCGCCAGATCGGCAAAGCCGGCGCCCAGCATGATTTCGTAAATGCCCGTGCGTGCGGTCATGAGCGCACCCGCCCGGCGCCGAGCAGGTCTGCCAGCGCCAGTTGCAACGTGGGGAAGCGAAACGCGTAGCCCTCATGCTGCAAACGCGCCGGCGCTACGCGCAAGCCGTCGAGCAGCAGCGTGGCCTGCTCGCCCAGAGCCAGCCGCATCGGCCATGCCGGCGTGGGCATGAAGGCGGGCCGGCGCAGCAGCGCTGCCGCCGCGCGCACAAACCCGGCCTGGCTCGGGGTTTCCGGCGCGACCAGGTTGTAGGTGGCGACAGCTTCCATGGCGGATGCCACGGCATCGCCGCGGCACAGCCAGGCGATCACCCCGAGCACGTCGTCGATGTGTACCCAGCTCTGCGCTTGCCGGCCGCTCCCCATCGGGCCGCCGAAGCCGAGCCATACCGGCATCAGCATGGCGGGCAGCGCGCCTTGATGGCCGTAGACCACGCCGAGGCGCAGGATGGCTAAGGGGATGCCGAGCGGCATCACGGTGCGCGCCGCGTCTTCCCATTGCTGGCACAACTGCGAGGCAAAGATGTCCTGCGGGGCGCTAGCCTCGGTGCGCTGGCTCAGGTCGTCGTCGCCCTGGATGCCGTAGTAGCCCACCGCCGAGCCGTTGATCAGCAGGCGCGGCCGGTGCACGGCCCCCGCCAGCCACGCGCAGAGCGCGCGGGTGGTGCCCACGCGGCTTTCCACCAGGCTGCGCTTGCGCGCGGCGCTCCAGCGCGGGCCCAGGATGGGTGCGCCGGCGAGGTTGACCACCACATCGAAGTGCACAGCCGGATCGATCTGCGCCAGGGAGCCGACGCAAGCAGCGCGGCCGTCGAATAACTGGGCCGCCACGCGGGGGTTACGCGCCCAGATCGTCACGCGATGGCCATTGGCCAGCAGTGCCCGCACCAGCGCCTGGCCTATAAAACCGGTGCCGCCGGTCAGCAGGAACGATTGCGCGCGCCGGGCCGGATCGGCGCCGGTGAAATCGAACGACGGCGTAGCGCCGGCGCGGGCAGCCAGCGCGCGGCTCGCCAGCGCGTCGCGCACGCCAGACGCGGCCACGCCCAGCGCGAACACGCTCAGCACCCAGCTTTGCCAGCCGAGCGGATTGAGGTGCAGGCCCGATGGCAGTTGCCACCAGGCTTGCGAATGCCAGGCCAGCAAGCCAAAGATCACGCCGCCGTTGATGGCCAGGACGGTATGCGTCACCCGCTCGCTCGGCGGCAGGCTGCGGGTCTGGTCTTCCACCACGAAGTCGCGCAGCGTCAGCAGGATCTCGATGGCGACGATGGCCCATAGCGGCACCAGCCAGGCGCCGCCCCAGGCAAACCACGCCAGGCCGCCAAACAGCACGCCGTACAGCACCGCCCGGATCGCGTGCAGGCGCAGCTCCGGCGCGGCGTTGTGCTGCTGCGGCAAGGCGCAGCGCAGTTCATGATGCCAGACGGTATCGAAGGCACCCATCAATCCCTGCACGATCAACAGGTTGAGGATGACGGTGTAGAGCGCGCCGTTGGTCGGATCCATCTCAAGCATCCTTATTTACATTAATTTCTGTCTTAAGAGAAATATCAAGTCAAAAAAAGCGGCCACCGTGGCGGCCTGCTTTTCATGCCTGTGCTATTTGCCGGCTTCGCGGACGCGCTGGTTGCCACGCACCAGCTTCTGGATGCGCGCGCCGAGCTTCATCACCTTGACCAGGGTATCGGGCGAGAGGCGCAGCATTTCGTCGCCCCAGCTACCCAGCGTTTCCATCAGCTGCAAGGTGGCGATGATGCGCTTCTGCACTTCCTTGCTCTCCTTGGTGAACGCGGGATTGTTCACGCACTCGTGCAAGGCGTCGATGGTGGGATCGAACTCGCGCTGCTTGCGCTCGCGCACCACGGTGCGGAACAGCTCCCACACATCGGTGATGGTCTCGAAGTGATCGCGCCGGTCGCCCATCATGTGCACGGTGCGGATCAGCTTCCAGTTCTGGAGTTCCTTGAGGCTGTTGCTGACGTTGGAACGCGCCACATTGAGCGTGTCGGCGATCTCCTCGGCCGGCAGCGGGTGCTCGGCAAGGAATAGCAGGGCGTGAATCTGCGCGACGGTGCGATTGACGCCCCACTTAGAGCCCATTTCGCCCCAGTGCAGGACGAAGCGTTGTGCGACCGGTTGAAGTTCCATGCGTGACAGTTTATCTGTTCGGAAATTTCCGTCAAGACAGAAATGCACCTTCCGGTCGGCAACTTGCTGCGACGCGGTTCAGGCCGGCTGCGCCAGCGTGCTTTCATTCTCCTTCACATACATGGAGTTGCGCGGACGCGCAAACACGCGCCGCACCATCGGCTCGAAGAAGGACAGCGGCAGCGTGTCGTAGTCCTGCATGAAGGCTGCGCCGTCGTACTTGGCGCAGAACTCCGCGGTGCGATCGAACAGCTCGGGCTGGTCGCGGAATTGCTCGCGCAGGTTGCGGTCCAGCCCCAGGTGATGGAAGAAATAGTAGCCTTGGAACACGCCATGCTTCTCCACCATCCACAGGTTCTCCGGGCTGACGAAGGGCTTGAGGATGGCGGCGGCGATGTCCGGATGGTTGAAGCTGCCAAGCGTGTCGCCGATATCGTGCAACAGGGCGCACACCACGTACTCCTCGTCGCGCCCGTCGCGGTGGGCGAGCGTGGCGGTCTGCAGGCAGTGGGTCAGGCGGTCGATGGGAAAGCCGCCGCAGTCGCCGTCGAGCAGCCGGAGGTGATCGAGCACGCGGTCTGCCAGCGCCTGCGCGAAGGGCATGAACTCGGCGGATATCGCCGCCCAGTCCTCGCGCGTGCCTTGTTCCATGTGGCTGAAGGTGGCGCGGGCGTGCGTGGTCGTTTCGTTCATCGTGGGTCTCCGTGCAGGGTGAGCCTGCTTGTTTTGATGGGGATGAGCGGCGATTCTGGCACAGGTTTCACGGCTACACTGTCAAGGACTTAACATTGCCGCCGCATGCCGCGGCGCATCAATCCGCATGCAGATCCGCCCTTACCTGGCCGCCGACGAGGGCGCCATCATCGACCTCTGGCAAGCCTGCGGCCTGACCCGGCCGTGGAACGACCCGAAGAAAGACATTGCCCGCAAGCTGACCGAGCAGCCCGAGCTGTTCCTGGTGGGCGAAGTGGATGGCCGCCCGATGGCATCGGCCATGGTCGGCTTTGACGGCCATCGCGGCTGGGTCTACTACCTGGCGGTGCATCCCGAGCACCAGCGCCGCGATCACGGCCGCCGCCTGATGGCGCACGCCGAGCAGTTGCTGATCGAGCGCGGCTGCCCCAAGATCAACCTGCTGGTGCGCACCGGCAACAGCAAGGTCATCGATTTCTACCGCAGCCTCGGGTACGCGCAGGACGAGGTGGTCAGCCTGGGCAAGCGGCTGATTCCGGATATCTGAGCGCTGGAAGCGCTGGGAGTTATGGCCATGTTCCGCATCCTCGGCATCGATCACCTCGTCCTGCGCACCGGCAACGTGACGGCACTCATGCGCTTCTATGTGGACGTGCTTGGCTGCAGCGTCGAACGGGTACAGGCGGAATTCGGCCTGATCCAGTTGCGCGCGGGCAGCGGGCTGATCGACCTGGTAGCGCTGGACGGCCCGCTGGGCCGCGCCGGCGGCGCCGGGCCGGGCAGGGAAGGCCGCAACCTCGACCACTTCTGCCTGCGCCTTGATCCTTTCGATGCCGATGCGATCGGCGCCCACTTGCGCGCGCACGGCGCGGAGCCGGGCCCGGTGGAGATGCGCTTCGGCGCCGAAGGCAAAGGCCCGTCGATCTACGTGCACGACCCGGACGGCAATATGGTGGAGCTGAAAGGGCCGCCCACGGGCAAGGGATAGCGGCCTATATGGATAGCGGCCAAACCATGTGACGCAAAGCAGGCATTCCGCCTGGATGCCGGCTACAATTCCCGCTCAGCCCCTCGCCGCCAATCGCGCCATCCGCCTCCTCACGGCGACCATTGCGCGGCGGTACATACCGCGTCCAGGCGCGCCATGACACGACAAGACGCCCCACCCGGCCCACGCGCCATCTCGCCACGCCAGCTGGTCTGGACCCTTGGCGTCACCGAAACGATTTCCTGGGGCACGCTGTACTTCGCCTTCACCGTGTTCATCGGGCCAATGAGCGCGACGCTTGGCTACTCCAAACCCTTTCTTGCCGGCGGCTATTCGCTCGGGCTGCTGGTCTGGGCGATGTGCTCGTTCGCGGTGGGCCGCCTGCTCGACCGCGTGCCTGCGCGCGTCGTGATGTGCACGGGCTCCGTGCTGGGCGGCTGCGGCCTGCTGCTGTGGGCGTGGAGCCCGAACCAGGCCACCTTCCTGCTGATGTGGATACCGATCGGGCTGGCCATGGCGACCACGTTGTACGAGCCCGCCTTCGTCGTGCTGCGCCAGACCTTTGGCGATGGCTACCAGAAGTCCATCGTCACGGTGACGTTGATGGCGGGCTTTGCCAGCACCATCTTCGTGCCGCTGGCGCAATGGCTGGTGCTGCACCTGGGCTGGCGCGAGACGCTGCTGTGCTTTGCGGCGCTCAACCTTTTCGTTTGCGCGCCCTTTCATGCCCGCCTGCGCTATGTGGCGCATGCCACATACGCGGCCGCGCCGGCGCCAACCCCGCTGGCGGATGCCGCGCAGCCCGGCATCGCCCAGCTCGCCTTGCGCCAGCCGGTGTTCTGGGCGGTGGTGCTGGCCTTCACCGCGCTGGCCGTGATCGCCTCGCTGCTGGGCGCTCACCTGATCCCGATGCTGACCGAAAAGGGCTTGCCGCTGGGCGAGCAACTGGTGGTGGCGGCGCTGATCGGCCCGGCACAGGTGGTCGGCCGCCTGGTGATGATGCGTTTTCCCGTGCGCCATCCGCTGCGGCTATCGCTGCCGGTGTATGTGGTGATGAGCCTGGGCCTGCTGTGCTTTGCGCTCGGCTATGGCAAATGGCTGATGCTGGCGGCGGTGCTGTACGGCTGCGCCAACGGCATCAACACCATGCTGCGGGCCATGGCCATGCCGGAGCTGATCTCGCGCCACCACTACGCCACCCTCAACGGCCTGATGATGACGCCGGTGCTGTTGATGCAGGCCGCCGCGCCCTGGCTGGGCGCATTGCTGTGGCGCGCCGCGGGCGGCTACTGGCTGATGCTGTGGGTGATGGTGGTGCTGGCGCTGGCGGCGCTGGCGGCCTTTGGCTTTGCCCTGCACCGGCGCGGGTTGCTGCGCCCGGCCAGCCACGCCGCGGTGGCGTAGCCGGACTCGCGCGACCGGCCACATCAGTGGCCGGCATCGCCGCCGGTCATGCGCGCGACGCACCGATGTGCGACGATGCAGGGCTCGATTACCCTGCAGCGCCCGCCAGGGCACACCCCGCGCCGCCAGGCGCGGCCGGCCGTGCCCGCCGCCAATATGCCCGATTCCGCCTCCAGCAACCTGACCCCGCC
>NZ_BAAILO010000243.1:39914-68935 GCF_054589115.1 Cupriavidus sp. 8B
GCCCCCGCCGTCGCGCCAGTCAGCGCGCGGCGCGTGGAGCACGCCGCGCGCGCTACCATGGCGCTGTTTTTCGTCAACGGCGCCACCTTTGCGACCTGGGGCGTGCACATCCCGACCATCAAGGCGCGCTTCGGATTGTCGGATGCGGTGCTGTCGCTGGCCATGCTGGCGGTGGCCGGGGGCGCCATCGCGGCCATGGGGCCGGTGGGGCGCTGGGTGGGGCGCGTGGGCAGCGCGGCCGCTTGCCGGCACAGCGGGCTGGTCTACGCGCTGGCCACCGTCGCCATCCTGGCCATGCCGCAGTTCGCCTTGCTGATCCCGGCGCTGATCGCCTTCGGCATGGCCAACGCGGCCTTCGACGTAGGCATGAATGCGCAGGCCGCCACGGTGGAGGCCAGCCGCGCACGGCCCATCATGTCCACTTTGCACGGCATGTTCAGCCTGGGCGGCATGGCAGGCGCGGCGGTTGGCGGTGTGCTGCTGGGCCTGGGCGTGCCGCCGCTGGCGCACGCCCTGGGCATGGCGGTGCTGACCGCGGCGGTCACGGCGGGCGTGGCGCCCTGGCTGCTGGATGACCATCCCGTGCAACCGCCCTGCGCCCACCACCGCGCGCATGCGGTGCGCGCGCTCTGGCTGCTGGGCCTGATGGCGTTCCTGGGGCTGGTTGGCGAGGGCGCGATGTATGACTGGTCGAGCGTTTACATGCGCGAGGTGGCGCTGGCGCCGCACGCCTGGATCAGCGCCGGCTATGCCGCCTTCTCCGGTGGCATGGCCTGCGGCCGCTTTGGCGGCGACCGCCTGCGCGCGCGCTGGTCGGACGCGCGCACGCTCGGCGGCAGCGCCTGGGTGGCATTCGCGGGGATCCTGCTGGCACTGTTGTGGCCCGCGCCGGCGGCGACGCTGGTCGGCTTCACGCTGATGGGCCTGGGCGCGGCGAACATGGTGCCGATCTTCTTCGTGGCGGCGTCGCGTCTGCCGGGCGTGGCGCCGGCGGAGGCCATCTCGCGCGTGGCGCGGTTTGCCTATATCGGCTTGCTGATGGGGCCGGTGATGATTGGCAGCGTGGCCCATGCCTCCAGCCTGCAATACGGCCTGGGCGTGGTTGCCCTCACCATGGGCTGGATTGCCGTGGCGGGCGCGCGCTTGGCTCGCCCTTACCTTTCGGCCCGCAAGGCATGACGCCCGGGCTGGCTCAGGCCGTCTCGCTCAATGCCGGGGCATGGTGCGTGCCGACCCCTTCGAACACGAACGTATCCATCGCCAGCACGCCGTAAGTGACCTCATCGGCCACGCGTGCCACACCGGCCGGCGCCTGCTCGGCGGGCACGCCTTCGCGCGGACCCAGCGCCGCGCCCAGCGCCACGAAGAACGGCAGCAAATGCTCGTCGGCGGGATGGGCGCGGCGCGCGTACGGCGCCTGCGCACGATAGTCCGCGATGCGCGCGGTGTCACCCGTGGCAAGTGCCTCGTCCAGCGCCTGGATCATCCAGCCACGGAACGCCTCCACATAGGGCTCGACGGCCGAGCCGTGCTGCTCGCGCTGGCCACCGACGCCGAAGACTTCCTGCAGGTTGTGGGTAAAGCTGCCCGAGCCCAGCACCAGCACGCCCTCGCCGCGCAGCGGCGCCAGCGCCCGGCCGATCTCGATCTGGGCCGCCGGCGGCAGATACGGGTTCAAGGCCAGCTGCACCACAGGAACGTCGGCGTCCGGGAAGAAATGCCGCATCGGTATCCAGGCGCCGTGGTCCAGCGGGCGCTCATCGTCCTGCAGCACCACCGCGGCGCCGTGGACTTGCCCGGCCTCGACCAGCGTCTTGACGCGATCGGCCAGCGCCGGCGAGCCCGGGGCGTCGTAGCGCAGTTCGTACAGCGCGCGCGGGAAGCCGCCGAAGTCGTGCCAGGCCTCCTGCCGCTCGCGGGTGCCGACCACCAGGGTGCTGTAGATCCAGTGCGCCGAGACGATCAGCACGGCGCGCGGCTTGCGCGCCCGCAGCACTTCGCCAAGCGCGTCGAAGGCGGCGCCGCTCGGGCCCGGTTCGAGGGCAAGCATGGGGGAACCGTGGGAGATGTAGATGGCGGGAAGCATGATGGCGGCCTTCAAATCCTTTTGATAGCGGTGTTCAGTTTGACAAAACTACCCAGCCCCGGCGCCACGCATTTACGGACACCTCCATCAAAAAACTTGAATTCACGCCACGCCACCACACTTGCCGTCACCGCATGCGTACGCCGCCCGCCGTGCGAACGTGGGGTGCACCACACAACGCTTTAAAGATTCGGACACACAGCGGGCAATCGGCTTATGATTCCAGCACGGGGTCCAGTCCAGCTTTGCGCGGCGCAATGCGTCGTCCGCGCGGGCCCGGGCAAACCCCGCATGACTGGATACGACGCGCCATGAAGCGTGTCAGGTTGGAGAACACCGTGGTCAAGCGCACAGCCCACAGGCCCTTGCTGCCCCATGCAAACTGGTGGCAGCCAGGCGTGTATGCAAGCGGACCGGCTGTGCTCCTATGGATCGCCGCCCGCCTGCCCGCCCCCTTGCTGGCCGATGCATTCAACGCGCCAGGCGCCCCGGCGCTGCTCAACCATGTCGGCGATTCCGTCTTCGTGGCTGGCTGGGTCGGCAGCGCCCTATGGCTCTGGCTCACACGCCAGCGCCCGGATGCGCCTGAACAGCAACAAGAAGCCGGCACGGGCGATGCTCCCGACGCCCGCAGCGCGCCCCAGCATCACGCCAGCCAGCCCTAGCTTCCCGCTACCGCGCCCCCAGGACGCCGGGCTCGCGCATGGGTGCTTCACGTGGAACATCCCGCGGGACGGTGGCCGCCCAGTCGACCATGCGGATCTGACGCCACACACCGCCATCCTGCCGGCTAGTTAAAGAATCGCTTACTATTCTGCCTTTCAGAGCGCATGCCCGGTTTTGGGGCAGGCCTCCCGCCGATTTCTCACCGCATCAAACGCCACATGCAAGCCAACGCTGCAATACCTCAAGTCCACGAAATATCCCAATCCCAGCGACGAAAGGCCATCCTCGCCGCCACCATCGGCAACGGCCTGGAGTGGTTCGACTTCACCGTCTACAGCTTCTTCGCGCTGATCATTGCCAAGCTGTTCTTCCCCACCGGCAATGACCTCACGTCCTTCCTGCTGACCGTCGCCACCTTCGGCGTGGGCTTCTTCATGCGCCCGGTCGGCGCCATCGTGCTCGGTGTCTACGCCGACCGCGTCGGCCGCAAGGCGGCGCTGACCCTCACCATCCTGATGATGGCGCTCGGCACCGCCATCATCGGCCTGGCGCCCACTTATTCGTCGATCGGCCTGTGGGCACCGGCGCTGATCGTGGTGGCCCGCCTGATCCAGGGCTTCTCGGCCGGCGGCGAGGTTGGCGGCGCCACCGCCTTCCTGATCGAGCACGCCCCCGACGAGGAGCGCGGCGCCTACGCTAGCTGGCAGCAGGCCAGCCAGGGCATTTCCTTCATGCTGGGCGCCGCCATGGGTGCGCTGGTGATCAACGGCCTGGAGCCGGAGCAGATCGACGCCTGGGGCTGGCGCATCCCGTTCCTGTTCGGCCTGCTGATCGGCCCGGTCGGGATGTATATCCGCTCGCATCTGGAAGAGCCACCCGCCTTTGAAGCCCGCCGCGCCGAACGCGCGGCCAGCAAGGTCAAGTTCTCGCCGCTGACGCAGGTGCTGCGCGACCATCCGCGCGAAGTGCTGGCCGGCCTGGGCGTGACCATCCTGTGGACGGTCTGCACCTATGTGCTGGTGTTCTACATGCCGTCGTACGCCAAGCAGCAGCTCGGCCTGCCGCTGGGCGCCACCTTCCAGTCGACCGCCCTGTGCGGCGCCATCATCCTGGTGCTGTGCCCGCTGATGGGCATGCTGTCCGACCGCGTAGGCCGCAAGCGCATGCTGGGCACCGTGGCGCTGATCATCGGCGTGCTGGCCTATCCGCTGTTCCACTGGCTGAACGTCTCGCCTACCACCCAGACCCTGCTGATGGTCCAGGTGATCCTGGGCATCCTGCTGGCGGCCTTCACCGGCCCGGCGCCGGCCGTGCTGGCCGAGCAGTTCCCCACCGAGGTTCGCTCGACCGGCCTGTCGCTGGCCTACAACTTCGCCGTGACCATCTTCGGCGGCTTTGCCCCGCTGATCGTGACCTGGCTGATCGCCACCAGCGGCAGCAAGCTGGCGCCGGCCTACTACGTGATTGCCGCGGCCGCGATCAGCTTTGTGGCGCTGCTGTTCATGCACGACCGGACCGGCAAGCCGCTGCAGTAACACGGCAATACGTCGCCAGAAACTGAAAAAGGCCAACCGGGAGGTTGGCCTTTTTCTTTACGTCAGTCCGGCGGCGGGGACGGCGCGCCCAGCACCCGCAGCAGCCGCCAGGCCATCAGGCCCAGCACGCCCACCGCCAGCAGCAGCGCGCCCCACAAAATGAAGCGCCGGTTGCGCTGGGTGTCTGAAGGCACGGCGGCCTGCGGCGATGCCGTCATGCCGGCAATCCGTGCGTCGGCGATCACCGGTGCGGGCCCGGCCAGCAACTCAGCCCGCGCGACCGCCCCGGGCTCCTGCGCGGCGCCCGACGGCTCGCCTACCGCCAGCGAGAACGGCGGCGCCCCGCGCGCGACAAAGGTCACCACGGCGGGGCGCCAGCCGAGCGCCAGCACCGGCATGCCAGCGCCAAGCCCGCCGGCGCGGGCATCCACGCTCAGGCGCCACAGGCGATCCGTGTTGCGCCCGATCGCCATCTGCGCGCTTTCCTGCTCGGTGCCTGCCGCGCCGGAAAGACGATAGAGCTGTCCGCTGCTGACCACGCGCCAGGACGCTTGCGCATCGGGCCGGGACCACAGCGTGGCCTGCACCACCGTGTTGGCCTGCGGCAGGCGAATGCGCACGCGCTCGGCCGGAAAGCGGCCGCCGCTGTCGAACAGGTAATCGCCACCGGGCTGGGCCTGCGTGGCGACGATGCCGTCGCGCCATTGCAGCGCCAGCGGCGAAGGCATGCTGGCCGCCACCGTCTCCACCTGCACGCGCGCCGGCGCGGGCGGCGCGCCCTGCCATTGCAGCCGCAGGTAACGCGCCCGCAAGCGCCCCAGCGCAATGCGGTCCTGGTTCAGCGTGCTGCCCTCGCGGCTCAGCCGCAACAGCTGCGCGCCACCCGCGGCCTGCCAGTGCTGCAGGTCGTCGCTGCTGGCAACGTCCACCCTGCCCTGGTAATCGCCATCCGGCAGGCCGATCACCACCGCGCTGGCGTCGGCTCGCAACTGGCTCAGGTCGAGCAGCCATGCCCCGGCGATGCCGGCCGCGGGCGGGGTGCTGGCGGCGCGCAGCGCGCCGTCGGTGCCGATCACCACGCCCATGGGCGCGGCCTGGCCCGACTGCGCGGCCGGCAGCGCGAACCACGGCACATCGCGCCGCGTGCGCACCTCGGCCGCCGGCTCGGGCGGCAGGTCCAGCGCGTACGGCAGCAATTCGCCTGTTCCGTTGCGCACGCGCAGATCGCCCAGCCCGGGGCGCGCGCTACGGGTGTAGACATCGGCGTCCAGCGTCACGGCGTAGTACGCCGCGTCGCGTTCGGTGACCAGCGCGAACCGCTCAGCCCGCGCGGGCAGCGGCAGCAACAGCGATGGCAACAGCGCGGCCACCAGCATCGGGAGCGCCCGCCCGCCCGCGGTTCGGAAAACCGGCATCACGTCGCCTCCTCTTCCTTCGGCGGCAGGGGCGAGAAGTAGCCGATCAACAGCAGCAGCACGCCCACGCCGATAAACGAGATGATCCGCTCGATGCCCTTGACGAAGGACAGGTCGAACAAGAACAGCTTGACCACCGTCACCCCCAGCAGCGCACCACCGGCAAACCACAGCGCGCGCGCGCCGCGACGGGTGGCTGCCACCATGGTGATCAGCGCCAGCACGGTCCAGAATACCGACAGCGACGCTTGTACCAGCGTGGAGCCGCCCATGGCCTGCAGCGTGTAGGGCACGCCGGTCCAGTGGTGCAGCGTGCGCAGCAGCACGGCGTTGAACCACAGCAACACCGTGCCCATCGCGGCATACTCGAGCGCGCGCGGGCGCGTGGCCAGGCCCTCGGCGGCAAGCCGGTGCTGCCACAGCGCCACCGCCAGCATGGCAAGCAGCTGGGCGACATCGAGCGGGTTGAGCAGCGGCAGGTAGAAAAGCGGCGCGGCGTCGCCGTCGCTGGCCACGCTGGCAATGCTCCACAGCCACAGCAACGCCACCAGCGGCAGCGCACCCCATAGCAGGTAGGCCTTCGAGAAGCGCGCCACCGGCCAGCCCCAGGCCGAGAGCAGCGCCAGCAGCCCGCCATAGCCATAGGCCCAGGCGCTCCAGCTCCAGGCACCCTCCGGCACATAGGCGCGCAGGCGCCAGTACGCCTCGGTGGAGAGCAGCACGCACACGGTCCAGAACAACAGGGCATGCATGGGCGCCAGCAAGGCATCGCGTTCATCGTCCTGCTGCCGCCACAGCAGCAGGTAGGCCGCGCCAAACACGGCCAGCCAGGCGAGCGCGCCGAAGCCCAGCAATGGCGACGCCGACTGCACGATGCTGCTGAGCATGGCCAGGACCGCCAGCAGCGGCGCCATGGCCTGCGCCGGCACGCTGGCCAGCGGCCACGCCAGGACGCGCCGCGCCAGGTGGGCCAGCCATGCGCTCAGCACCACGAACAACGCTAGCATTTCGAGCAGCACGCGCACCTGCCAGCCCCGCACGCCGTACCAGTGCTGGATCTCGACCACGCCACCGCCCAGCCACCACAGCAGCCCCCACAACGCCGCGCCCAGGCCGAGCGGCGCGCATGGCGCGGACCAGGCGCGCGCCTCGGGCCGCCCGTGCAGGCGCCAGCCGCTGAAGATGCCGGCCACCGCCAGCAGCAGCGTGCCCACGTAGCGGCTGTTCAGCACCGGCCACGCCAGCTGCGTGGCCTCGAACAGGCTGCCAGCGGCAAACGCCACGCCGGCCGCCAGCTGCAGCAGCAGCCCGCTGGCCAGCGCAAGACGCCGCTGCTGCCGCACCCCCACCCAAACCACGGCGGCGCCCTCCACGGCCCATACAGCGCTTGTGGTGCGCCCGTCGAACGCCAGCGGCACCGCCAGCGACGCAAAGATGACGCCCAGCGCCAGCACGGCTTCAAACAGCAGCCCCAAGCGATCGCGGCGCGCCGCCAGCCACGCCGCCAGGCCGAGATAGAACGCCGCGAGCGCGACCGCGCTCCATGCCATGGCAAATGGAATATCGCGCACCAGCGCGGCCTGCAGCCCCATGGCCAGCAGCGGCGTGCCGAACACCAGCGTGCCGTCCACGTAGTCCTTCAGGCTAACCTGCCTGCGCAGCGCATAGCGCAGCGCAATGCCCGTATACATCAGGAAGAACAGGATCAGGAACGGCTCCGTGGTGGCGAGCAGCTCGGGCCGGTAGTTCAGCGCGCCCCAGGCCGTGCCGATGCCGAAGGTAAACGCAAAGCCGAGCAGGTTGAGCTGGCGCCAGGCCCGGAACCAGGCAATGGCAAAGATGCCGGCATTGAGCAGCGCGTAGTAGCTGAACAGCATCACATGGCTGCCGCCGCCTGTTGCGATCAGCACCGGGGCGAGGAAGCCGCCGGCGCTGCCGGTAAAGGCCAGCACGGGCGCGTTCTGCAGCACCGCGAGGCCGCCGGCGAGCGCGCAGATGGCCACCATCAGCGGGAACGCGGCCGCGGCCGGCAGCAGGCCATAGAGCTTGGTGGCAGCGAAGACGGTGAGATACAGCACGCCCACGCCACCGCCCTGCAGCACCAGCGCATAAGCCGCGCGCCGCTCGCGCAGGCGCCAGCCCGCCAGCAGCAGCAGCACCGCGCCGGCCGCCACGCCCGCCAGCCGGAACTCGACTGGCAGCATGGCATTGTCGGAGGCGTACTTGAGCAGGAACGCCACGCCGAAGAACAGGATCAGGATGCCGACCCGCACCACGCTGTTGCCGCCAAGCAGCCAGCCGCGCGCGGCGGATATCGCGCGCTCGACGAAATCGGGCTCGCGTGGCCCGAGCGCGGACGAAAGCGGGGGTTCCACGTAGCGCGCTGGGGCAGGCGCTGGTGCGGGAGCAGGCGTGGAGATGGAGGCTGGCGGCGCCTCGACCGGGATCGGCATCGGGATCGCCGGGGTTGGTTCGGGGACGCTGGCAGCCGGAGCAGATGACGGAAATTCGCCTGCTTCAGCCGTACCCGGCGCTGCGGGGGCCGATGTGGCCGATGGGATCGCCACGGTCTCGCCGCGCAGGCTCGCCATCTCGCGCTTCAGCGTGGACAGCTCCTGCTCGAGCCGCAGCACGCGGGCTTCGAGCGGATCCGCCGGGGCGCCCTGCGCCTCGCCGTCGCCGGGATGCCGGGTGGGCCGGTCGCTGACCATCCAGCCAAAACCGAAACCCAGGACCGCGCCCGTCAGCGCACCGCCAAACCCGGCCACCACCATGCCGAGCACCAAGCCAATCACCCCGAATATCCAGCGCATCAGATGAGGTTTCGCCTAAGAAGGTTGGGGAAGGCGGCGGCCGCTGGCGCGGATACTGCGTTTGCCGGCACCGGTGGCCGCCTGCATCATGCGCGCCCAGTGTAACGCCAGGTCGACATTTTCAGGCGAGACGCGCCGACCAGGTGCTCAACCGGGTGGTTATTCTTCGTCGCCCTCTTTATGGATATTGATCACATGCCGCGCTTCGAACCAGAGCGGCATGCCGGGCGCCATTTCCTCCGTGCAATAGGGCTGGTTGTCGAGCTCGCCGCTGTAGAGATCGCCCTCGCGTCCGGTCACGATCACCCACATGCGTTCCACGTGCTGCTCCTCGCGATCCTGCTCGTCGGCGGTGACGATGCGAAAGATCAGCTTCACCAGCTGCCCGGCCTGCAGTGCCTGCCGCTGCGCCAGCGCCGGCACCCAGAACGTCTCGGGGTGCGCCTCGCCGATGACCTCGCCGTCGTCGAGCTGCCAGCCGTCTTCTTCGATGGTCGCCAGTCGTTTGTCCATGTCAGTCCTCTTGGAAATTCGTCCTTCACGGGCGGCATCGTAGCAAATGCGTCATGAGGCCGCGCGGGCGGGACATGCCGCGCGAGTCGCTTTAAGATGGCAGATCGAAGGAGAACACACCCATGGCAGCAGACAGCAAAGCCGCAAAAGAAGCCGCAAACCAAACCGCAAAAGAAGCCGCAAAAGAAGCCGCAAAGAAGGTGGCGAAGAAGGTAGCGAAAAAGGTCTCGCCCAAAGCGGCACAGCCCGTGGCGAACACGGTGGCAGACACGGAGCGCGAGCGCTGCAGCTGGTGCGGCACGCTGGAAGACTACTGCCACTACCACGACAACGAATGGGGCTTTCCCGTCGGCGACGACCGGCGCCTGTTCGAGAAGCTATGCCTGGAGGGATTCCAGGCCGGCTTGAGCTGGCTCACCATCCTGCGCAAGCGCGAGGCGTTTCGCCGCGCCTTTGCCAACTTCGAGATTGAAAAGGTGGCCCGCTTCGGCGAGCGCGATATCCAGCGGCTGCTGGGCGACGCCGGCATCGTGCGGCACCGCGGCAAGATCGAGGCGGCCATCAACAATGCGCAGCGCGCCCGCGAACTGCTGGAGACGGAGCCATCGCTGGCCGCGTACTTTTGGCGCTTCGAGCCCGATCCGGCCAGCCGGCCCACGCTGCTGACGCCGGAAGTGCTGCGCACCATGGCCATCTCGCCGGAATCCATCGCGCTGTCCAAGGACCTGAAGAAGCGCGGCTGGCGCTTTGTCGGCCCCACCACGATGTACGCGCTGATGCAGGCGATGGGCCTGGTCAACGATCACCGGGAGGGCTGCGCGACGCGCGAGGAGGCCTTGCTGGCAAGGAAAGCATTCAAGGTGCCGCGCTGAGGTGAGGTAAACGTCGGGCGAGCGGTATACGCGGCGGCCGGGACGCCAGCGCAGGTATACGGGCGAAGCGCAGCGCTGCGCCAAATACAGGCAACGTATACGTCTGCCGCAATGGTGGCCTTATGTCTTTCTTTATTGTTTACGTATACCAATATAGTAGTAGTAGGTAAACGACCCCTTTCCCCGTGGATAAGCCGGTTTTTCCCTTTCCGCTCAACGACTTGCGAACAAGATAAGTCCCAGGGAATACCCTGATCCCGCGGGATATCTGGTGGACGTATACGTGGCGCGCAAAAACCGCCCCGAAGTTGTTCGTATACGCCCCACAACCCACCCCCAGCCGGGACACAGCTTTCCTGCCTGCTTATCCCCAGGGTTTTGCCAAGTTATCCACAACACGGCCGGGGCGGCCGGCCCTCGCCTCCAGCGATCGCATGTTGCGTGCCGCCCAACCGCGGCCAGCATGCGTGTCTGCAGTTCTCCAACAGGTTTACCCGGAAAAGTGGCGGCGCATCCGCTATTGGCGCCCCCATGCGGATGGCATGGTCCATGCGGTTAAGGGTTCAGAGCCCGGCGCCGATGCTCGTTTTCTTCCCACCTCCCCACCCGGAGCCATCGCTCCATTGGAGAACCGTCATGAAGATCAACCGCTATGAACCACGAGAGAGTCGGCCCCGATCGCGTTTGCAGGAAGCGATACGCATGCTGCAGCGAGGTGTCCTGTTGATGCGCGTGCTCGCGATGTGCGCGAACAGCATCGCCTATGCCCAGCCCGCCGCGCCGGCCCAGTCATTGGTCGCGCCCGAGCAGACGTTCGCGCCGGGCTACCTGGAAGCCGTCTCCACCGGTTATGACAACGGCCAGGCGCTGCAAGGATCAGAGGGCATGGCGCCGGTGCGCTTGCCGCATTCACCCACCACGCAGATCCGGCCGTCCCCGGCGCCGTCCACACCGGCCCCGGCTGCTGCAAATCCGGTGGTGGTCCCGGTTTCGCAAAAGTCGCGCCGCGAGCAGCCGCAGTGAGCTGTGATCAACGACGTGCGCCCTGCGCGGGCGCACCACGTAGCGTCGGCATGCGCTACAGGCAATGCCGCACCCCCATGGCCAGAGCGGTCAATCGTGCCTGCCGAACTGCAGCCAGCCTTGGGCCCTGAGACATGCGGGAAGCCGCCTGCCGTTCCGGCGCAGCGCGGCCATCATCACGCTCGGTGGCGTTGCTATCGATTGGCTGCGAGGTGGTCGGCCAATGCCTGGAAGGCTGGATAGCTGGTCGTATTGGACTGCTCGTTTCCGGCCACCGGATGGGAGGCGAACCGAGCGATCACCATCTCGGCTTTGGGGTCGATGTAGATCGCCTGGCCATGAACGCCGCGCGCCGAGAAGGCGCCATCGGCGTTATGGCTGACCCACCACATGTCGCGGTAGCTCCCGCCGGGCATTGTCGCATTGCCGGCTTTGGCGAACTTGGCCTTGTCGCCGCCGTTTTGGATGTCGTCGACCACGGACTTGGGCACGATCTGCTGACCATTGAACCGCCCACCCAGGCGCATCATTTCGCCAAAGCGGGCCATGTCGCGCAGGGTCGGGTTGAAGCCGCCCCCGGCGAACTCTGTTCCAACGCTGTCGACCAGCATGTAGGCGTCTTGCTCCACCCCCAGCTTTTGCCAGATGCGCTCGGACAGCACCTCGCCCACTGACTTGCCGCTGACGCGCCGGATCAGCCAGCCTATCACGTCTGTATTCACGGTCTTGTAGGCAAAGGCATCGCCATGCTCGCCCTCCTTCTTCAGGGTTTCCAGGAAACCGTAGAACGAGGTTGGGCCGTTGTAGCCAGGCGGGCGTGGGAACACGCCTCCGGCCCGCACGTGTTGCCAGATTTCGGCATTCGGATCTGCGTAGTTCTCCGAATACTTGACACCAACCGTCATGTCCAGCACCTGGCGGACCGTCGCGTCGCCGTAGGCCGTGTCCTTGAGCTCGGGGATGTATTTGGAGACCAGCGCGTTCTCGTCGAGCTTGCCTTCGGCCACCAGCATCGCACCCAGCGTGCCGAAGAACGATTTGGTTACCGACATGGCCGTGTGTGGCTGGCGCGGGTTCATGACACCAAAGTAGCGCTCATAGACGATCTGGCCCTTGTGCAGCACGACGATCGCATCGGTGTAGTTGGCCTCGAGCGACTGCGCCCAGGTCATCGTGTCCGCACGTCCCAACGGCGTAAACGTGATGCCGTCGATGTCGGTGCGCTCGGCGCGCGGCAATGCCGAAGGTGTGCCATCACCGCGCCTGACATTGGTGCTGGGCACGAGTTGGCGGAAATTGGCGAACGACCAGCGCGTCTGCGGAAACGCGTAGAGCGTCATGTCCGCTTGCCGGATCAGCTTGTCCGCAGCCGGCGGCGAACCGGTCATCCAGCCCATCTTTACAGGGTCCGAATCCGCGGCGCTGAGCGGCAAACGAGCGACTTGCGCCTGCGCGATACTCGTGCTGCACGCAGCAGACAAGACAGCGAGGATGGATTTGAGCTTCATGCTTTGTCTCCTGTTGTGCCTGCATGCCAACCGCGAGCGCGGCGGCCTAGATGTCGTCGAGCGGATAGATCGGCCGCCGTACGTGCTCGAAGGTCAGCTTGCCGAAGTCGGAAGTCGTCACGCCGATGCTGTCGCACTCGAAGACATGCGCCGCCAGGTCGCCAAAGCCAGCGCGCCAGTGAACGCGGCTCTTCATTACCAGGAATTTCTTCCGCGCGGGGTCGATGCCAAGGGCATGGAAGCAACTGAGGTCGAAGGGCTCCATATGCGAGGAGACCACGATGACCTGGACGGTACCGGTATCCAGCACCACCGTCTTGCCGGTGCTCACTTCCACGCCCGCGCTCATGGGACCGCTCAGACGGAAGCGCCCATCGCTGATCAGCCGCACGCGTGCGCTCAGCCGCAGGGGTTCATTGCGATCTCCCGTTGCCGGCAAGGCGCAGCGCCCCCCAAGCGCGAGGGAGACCTCATTGCCGATGCCGGCCAGAATGGCTTCTTCGACGGCAATGGGATCGTGGATCGCATAAAAGACGGCATCCTTGAGTTCCTGCCGCAGAACCTCCCGGAGCACCGCGGTGGTGTCCATGGTGCCGCCCGATGCAACATTGTCGCAGTGGTCCAGCAACACGACCGGACGGCCGTCGGCTGCCTTGGCGCGGGCAACGGTTTCGGCCAGCGGTGCGCCGTGATAGAGAAAGTCGGCGCGCTGGTCCCATGCCTGGTCCAGCAGCGCCTGGCAGGCCTGGCGGGCGCCGTCGGCGTCGCCATCGGCGCAGATGACTACGGACAGCCCGGCATTGCGGACATCGGCATGCGGAAAACCAGTGAACAGCGAGGCGGCGAGGATGCCGTCCTCGGCCTGCTCGAGCGCGATGCACGATGCCTGCAAAGAGCGGTTGGGCTCGGCATGGGTGCCCTGGCGCATCACATGCGGCAGCATGGGCCGGTTGTCCCATGCCAGCACCGGACGGACTTTCCCCTGGATGGCGCGGCACAGCAGTTCCGCGGCACGCTTGCCGGCGGCCGCCATGTCGACGTGCGGGTAGGTGTGGTATCCGGTCAGCACGTTGGCGCGGGCGACCATCTCCGGATAGAGGTTGGCATGCATGTCGAGCGCGACGCCGATCAGCGTGTCCGGCTGCACCTCCCGCAGGCGCCGCAGCAGTTCGCCCTCGCCGTCCTCGAAATCGGGCGTCACCATGGCACCGTGCAGATCCAGCAGGATGCCGTCGAACGCCTGGCTGGCCGCCGCCTCCACGATCATCCCGCAGATGCGCTCGTAGGCCTGCGGATCCACCGGCCCGCTTGGCGACGCCTCTGCCACCACCGGCACCACCATCTGGGCGCCATGGCGTTGCGCCACTTCGATGAATCCGCCGAGCGCGGTGCCTGTGCCACGCCGCGCGGCGATCGCCTCGGCGCCGCTGAGGATCGCGCCTTCGCGGAAAAAGCGCTGGAACGGCGTGGGAACCGGTGAAAAGGTATTGGTCTCGTGTTTGAACGAGGCAAGCAGCAGCCGCATCGTTTCTCCTTCTGTTGAGATGGTTTCAGCGTCAGGCGACGCGCTCAGGCTAGCGCCTGCGGCGGTTGCGGCCAGGATCGTTGGGCTGGACGCATGGCTTCCCAGGCCTTGGCCAGGGCATCCGGCACCAGTGGGAATGGCTGGCGGAACGATGGATGGAACATGGATACCCCTGCCGGGGATTGACGAATCTATGCGGCCCGCTTCGGCTTGGCGCTGCCGGCGTTCTTCGCGTGGTGTTCGAGCGTGTCCGTCAGCTTGTCGATGCAGCGGTTAAAGGTCTTGAGCTCCGACTCGGTCAGGGTGCCAAGCAAAGCCTCTTCGAGCGTGTTGCCGCGCGCATACGTCCGCTTCACCATGCTTTTTCCCTCGGCGCTCAGGAACAGATTGATCTGCCGGGCATCGAGTTCTCCGATCTCGCGGTACAGGAGCCCCTTCTTGACAAGAGCGCTGACGATCTTTGACACCATCGTCTTTTCGAGCAAGGACAGCTCGATAAGCCGGCTCAGTGTCAGCCCGGGTTCCAAGGCAACCAGCCGCAGCACGCGCAAATCCCGCACCGTGACGCCGAACTCTTCTTCGTAGTACTTCGTTCCCGCCGCTTTGCTCAACTCGCTCAACCGGTCCAACCGGAACGACAGGTACTCGAGGATGGGATGGTCAGAAGACGACATGGAGGAATAAAGGAGTCAGTGGATATCGACAATAGATTCTCCATGCATTAGTTTCCATATGCAACTAAGGACAAACACTTAGCGGTGGGGACATCTTTCCCGAAGACTCTGTTGCAGCTTTATGGGCGCGGTACCGTGGACGGTGATGTGCCACGCGACTCGGCGAAGTCGCTTGTGTTTGCGCATTGGCCAGGGTAGCTTAGACTTGCGGTTTGCTCCGTTGCGACGGGAACCCGATCCGCATCATGCGGGATCCAAGCCGAAGTAGAGCAGGACAAGCGCGGTGTCAGCCCAGCCTTGTTCCGGAATGCCTGGCTTGCCAGGGTGCCCGCCACCGGTCTCCTCCTTGAGACGGGTGCCAAGGAAATCGAGAAAACAAAAAGGCGCGAACACGTCACCAGGTATGGGGAACCGAGAGAGGGATTGGCCCCGAACTGCACGGCGCGCGCAGGAGCCTCGGACGTGCAGACTATCAAGCCCCGGCGTGAGCAATACTGGCACGCGGCCATCGTGCTCGCGGCCATCCTGGTCATCCCGTTGGCCATGGTGCCACTGGTTTTCCTGCAGGCGAAACAGCGCGCCGACGGCGAAGCTTCTGTGACGGCTGTAGCTATCCAGCGGCAAGTGGACAATATGCTTCAGGTCGTGGCCGCCAATGCCGACAAGGCCACGGCCATGCTTGGCAAGCCTTGCCAGGACGTGATCGGCGAGCTCACGCGGACGAGCACCCTGGGGACGTATCTTCGTTCGCTTGTGCTCGTGCGCCACGACAAGCTCTACTGCTCTCCGGTCCTGGGTAAGCTCGACGATATACCGCTCAAGCTGGCGTTCGACGCGATGCCCAGCCTGCCGACAGGGCTGGAGATCACCCCAAATGCGAACACCTCGCTGGTGCAGGACCGTCCCGCGGTCATCGTCTCTCGTGGTGTGGGCGATGGCTCGGGTGTGCTGGCTGTGATTGACGGGCAGTATTTGCTGGACATCCAGGCTGCTGCTTCCTACAACCGTCAATTCCTGGTCCAGATCCTGCTCAGCGACTCGCAGCGACAGCTTCCCAGCGGAGCCCCAATACAAACGTCGACGGGCCCAAGCTACCGGAACAGCATGGGAGTCGCCAAGTCAGCCGTCTTCCCGATCGAAGTGCGCGTTGCTGTCGACCCGGCATTGATCAGCGCCTACCGCCGTGAGCTGTGGCGGCACTACGCGCCTTTCCTGGTACTGGCCGCGCTGCTCTCGGGATATCTGGCCCATCTGTTCTGCAAGCGACGCCTGTCCCTGGTCACTGAAATCTACCGAGGCATGCGCCAGCGGGAATTCCACATGGTCTACCAGCCCATTGTCCGGCTCGCCACCGGGGAGTTCAGTGGGGTGGAGGCGCTGGTACGCTGGCAGCGGCCGAACCGCGGCCATATTCGGCCCGACCTCTTTATCCCTCTGGCCGAAGACAATGGCCTCATCGGCGACCTGACGCGGCACATCTTCGATCTGGTGGCCGCCGATATTTCCCGCTTGGGACTTGGTTCCCAAGACCACATCGGCGTCAACATCAGCGGCTCTCATCTGGCGACGCCAGAGTTCATCGACGATGTGCTGCGGCTCATGCGCAAACTCGGGCCCAACGGGCCGTGCCTGGTCCTGGAAGTCACCGAGCGTGAAGCACTGCCGGATGACGAGCAGGTGCAACGCAATATCGAGCATCTGCATACATTGGGCGTTCATTGGGCGCTCGATGACTTCGGCACCGGCCAAAGCGCGTTGTCCTATCTTGAACAGATCGACGCGGACTACCTCAAGATCGACCGCTCGTTTGTCAAAGGCATCGACACAGGGTCGGTGAACGCCATCGTGCTGGAGACGATTATCCGTCTCGGCCAGCGCCTGCAGTTGGACTTGATCGCCGAAGGCATCGAGACCCAGGAACAGGTGACGTATCTGCGCCAGCACGGCGTGCAATGGGGGCAAGGCTATTGGTTCGCGCCGCCCCTGCAGGTGGCTGAGCTTGTGGCGTGGCGGCGCGCGCGTACCCCGCACGCTGAGCCGTCAATCCGGCACGTTCGGCGCAACGGCGATGAGTTCGAAGCAAAAGGCACGCTATGGTTTCCGCTCAAGATGGCGGCTTGGTGATTGAAGTCGCTGGAGTTTGCGAAGTGACGTGTTTAGTGTGAGCACGTCCTGGAGCGGCGCGGCTGCATGCTCAGTTGTAGTCGAGCACATAGGTCATCGTGGCATTTGCCCTGCCCGGCTTCACTTCCCCGCCGATCGGCGCATAGCTGGCAATGCCCGAGAAGCCATAGACTTCGCCGCCGGTCTCGCTGCGCCGCCAATCCAGCGCGATGGTGCTGGCCCCGCTAAAGGGCAATTTCACGCCCCGGTTGTTGGTCAGAGCAATGCCCACGCCGCTGGCGACGCCCGGCTTCCCCGCATCGGAGAGCCTGAGCATGCCGGCGGCCGGCGAGTCCCCCTGGAAGTAGACCTTGACCGGCGGCAATTTGTTGGGTTTCCCTTCGCAGCGGATCTCAAAGGAAAAATCCTTCTTCGACGCCGTGCCAGCCTGGATACCTCTGGCGAGTTCCTTGCCCATGGGCACATTCCGCACTTTGTCCAGGGGCATACAGCCTTCAAAGAATACCGGGTTCACCACCTTGATGGTGCTGGGGTTGGCCGGCCGATAGGTCGCCGATAACTCCCCACGGTTCGGGGGAAGAAATTGGAAGGAGAAGTTCGGCAGGTGGATATCGCCAGTCGTCACGCCTTTCCAGAATATTCTCATTGTCGCCGGTAGAGCGATGAATCAAACTCCCGGCGAGTCTCCGTTAAAACAACGGGCCTCTAGTTGGACCGCAGTAACCCTCCGTTCTACCCTTTATGAAGTGCGGGACCGCCCCGGCCTGGCACTTCATTTTTTTCTTGATCGATCTGCATCCTCATTCAAAAGCAGCCGTACCGATATCATCGGTATCATCGATTATTGTAGAAATAAATCCCTGATTCCTGGACGCTCTTTTTCTCTCTCGCAGTCGATACCGAACATGGTGAGTCCCTGGGCACTTGAAATGGGATAGTGCCAGTGCCAGGGAAATAGGTCGAATTCTCCTAACGCGGGCCTCTTGACCACCTGTATGGCCGCTTGGGCGAGAAGGCGTGTGGCATGTAGTCCACCTCCGGATTCAGCTTTTTAGCTGCCTTTGCGCTGTACAAATGAAAAAGCCGACTCAAGGTCGGCTTTTTCATCAGGCAAGCATATCCTTGCACCCGGCGCAAAAATATCGTGCCGGTCTCAAGTGCGTTGTTGTACAGCGAAACTGGTGGACCGAAGGAGGATCGAACTCCCGACCTCTGCATTGCGAACGCAGCGCTCTCCCAGCTGAGCTATCGGCCCGTGACGAATGATTGTAGCTCAGTTTTTCGCGGTTGTTCAATCACGTTGCGATGCCTGCGTTGCCGGCCATGCCGCGCACCGTCGGCAGGTTCAGCGGGCGGGCGGTGACCTCGCCGCAGGCGCGCAGCCATTGGGCCATCAGGTCCCAGATCGGGGGGCTGCCGTTCTGGCGGGCTTCTTCCGAGACGGGCGCCCAGCCGGCCACCTTGTAGGTCTTGGCGGCGTCGATGGGCTGGCCCTTGAGGCGCATCTCGGTGATGCGTTTTCCCATCGCCGCGGTGGGGTCGATGGTGTATTGCAGGCCGCCCACGCGCACCATGTCGCCGCCTTGCTGGTAGTAGGGATCCGGGTTGAACAAGTTGTCGGCCACGTCTTCGAGTATGGTCTTGATGGTCTCGCCGCTCATCGCGGTGACGGTGGTGTGGGGATACGTGATGGCGGTCTGGTCCATCAGGTGTTCCATGGTGATGGCCTGCCCGGGCAGCAACGTGGTGCCCCAGCGAAAGCCCGGCGAGAAGGCGATCTCGGCGCCCTGCACATCCATCAGGCCATCCAGGATCAGCTGGTCGAACGTGCCGTTGAAATTGCCGCGGCGGTACAGCAGGCCGCTGTTGCGCGCGAGAACCTCGCCGAGTTGCTTCTCATACGGCGCGCGCACCTTGGCGATGAGCGCGTCCATGGCGGAATCGGCAGCCAGGTCGTTGGCGAAGACCGGCAGCAGGCGGTAGCGGAAATCGCTGACCCTGCCGCCCTTGACGTCGAAGTCGAGCACGCCGAGGAACTTGCCGTTGGAGCCGGCGTTGGTGACCAGCGTGGTGCCGCCGGCGTTCTTGACCGCCGCCGGCGCGGGCATGCCGTCGTGCGTGTGGCCGCCGAGGATGGCGTCGAGCCCGCGCACGCGCGAGGCGAGCTTGAGGTCCACGTCCATGCCGTTGTGCGACAGCAGCACGACCACCTGCGCTCCCTTGCCGCGGGCCTGGTCGATGACCTGCTGCAGGTTTTCTTCCTGGATGCCGAAGGTCCAGTCGGGCGTGAAGTAGCGCGGGTTGGCGATCGGCGTGTAGGGAAAGGCCTGGCCGATGATGGCCACCGGCACGCCGTTCATTTCGCGGACGACGTAGGGGTCGAAGACGGGATCGCCGAAGTCGTTGGTCTTGATGTTCTGCGCGAGGAAGGCGACCTTGCCCTTGAAGTCGCGCTCGACGATCTCGGTGACGCGTTCGGCGCCGAGCGTCATTTCCCAGTGCGGGGTCATCACGTCCACGCCCAGCGCCAGCGCGGCGTCGACCATGTCCTGCCCGCGCGTCCAAAGCGCGGTGGCCGAACCCTGCCAGGTATCGCCGCCGTCGAGCAGCAGCGCGCCGGGCCGGCCGGCCTTGAGCTGCTTGATCAGCGTGGCGAGGTGGGCAAAGCCGCCAACCTTGCCATAGCGGCGGGCCGCTTCGGCGAAATCAAGATAGGTGAACGCATGCGCCTGCGCGCTGCCGGGGGCGATGCCGTAGTGGCGCAGGAAGGCCTGCCCGACGAGGTGCGGCGGCTTGCCCGCGTAGTCACCCACGCCGAGGTTGACGTTGGGCTCGCGAAAATGCAGCGGGCGCAGCTGCGCGTGGCAATCGGTGAAATGCAGCAGGTGCACGTTGCCGAAGCGCGGCACGTCGTAGAGCTTGCCGGCGGCCTGCGCGGCTTGTGCGTCGGTGGCGGGAAAGGTCATGCCGCCGGCGCCGGCGATAGCCAGCACCTGCAGGAACTCGCGTCGGTTCATTGTCTCGTCCTGTGCATGTCATGTGCCGGTGTCAGGCTCTTGCGACCCGGCATCTCGTGGCTGAGGCGGCCGGTGTGGCCGAGGTGGCCGCAGGCGGCTACTTCTGCGTTGGCGTGGCGTACCTGGCCAGCGCCGCGACTTCTTCTTCCAGCATCTCGCCGACTTCCTTCTGCACGACCTTGCCGTGGCCGTCGATCACGTACAGCTCGGGCAACCCCTTGCGCTTGCCGAGCGCGGCGCGCAGCGCGGGCGTGTCCATCGCGGCCGGGAAGGTGTAGCCGTGTTTCGCCATGTAGGTGGTGGCGTCCTTGGGATCCTTGTCGATGCTGAGCGCCAGCACCTGCAGCCCGCCACGCGCGCCACCGGTACTGGTGTAGAGCGTTTGCAGGCGCGGGTTCTGCAGCGCGCAGAAGGGGCACCACGATGCCCAGACTTCCACCACCAGCGGCCTGCCGGCCAGGTCGGCGGGTGTCACGACGCTGCCGTCGAGCAACTTCACCGGCGGCAGGCGCACCGTGTCGCCTACCTCCAGCGCGGCGGCCGCGCCGCTCCCGGCCAGCGCGGCGAGCAGCAGCGCGCATGGGAGTGCGCGCCGGAGGGTGCCGGCCATGCGCCTGGGTGTCATCGCGGTGCCTTACTGGTTGACCGGCGAGGCCGGGTCCAGCAGCAGCGCCATCACGTCGCGGATCTGCTGCTCGGTGAGGATGCCCTTGTGCCCGAAGCGCGGCATGTTGGAGCAGGCTGCGAACGCGCTGGAATCCCAGATCTTGCCCCAGGTGTACTTGAGCACAGCTTCCGAATCGCCGCGCAGCTTGCCGTACTGGTACAGCGACGGGCCGATATTGCCGAACGAGATCTCGGCCTTGGTCATCTGGTGGCAGGCGTAGCAGTTGGCGCCGTTCGTGCCGCCGACCGCGTCGGAGAACTGCATGCCGCGGCCGTTCTGGGCGGTCTTCTCGCCCTCCTTCCAGTCGCCCAGCCATTGCTTGTCGGATGGGTACTTGATCTGCTTGAACTCGGCGGCCTCGATCTTCTTGGCCACCGCGGCCGGCACCTTGGAGCGGTCCGGGTAGTCGCTGCAGGCCTTCTGCATGGCGTCACGATCGAGCACGCCTTCGACCGTGGCGGGTCCCTTGGAGGTGAAGGAGCTTTCGATCAGCTTCCTCATGTCGGCGTCGCCGACAGCGGCGACCTTGGCGGCGACGTTGGCAGGTTTTGCGGCCTTGGCCGGCTTGGCGCTGTCCTGTGCGTTCGCCATGCCGCCCATGCAGGCCAGCATGGCGAACGTGGCCGCGGCCAGCGTGCCTTGTGCGTATTTATGCGCTTGCTTCATCTCTGCTCTCCCTATTCTCAGCGCTTCATGGCCGGGCCATCATAGGTGCCGCCGTTGGCGTTCCTGGCGAGGAACAGGCTCAGCGCGGTGATCACGTCGGAGCCATAGGCGGGTTCGGGAAAGCGCTGCTGGCGCAGGCAGTCGTAGAGGCGGTGCTGCATCGAGCGTACCTCGCCCTGCGAGACGCGGTAGGCCGGCCACGTGGTGTAGGCGGCCTGCGCGCCCTGCTTGGTCAGCAGGTTGGGCAGCTCTTGCAGGCGGATGCGCTGGCCGTCGACGGCGTGGCAGGTGGCGCAGGCGAAGTCGTAGGCGCCGCCACGGTAGAAGAACATCTTCTGGCCGAGGGCATACACGCGCTTTTCTTCGGGGTGGTTCAGCTCCACGTTCATCTTGACGCCGCGCGACTCGCCGGCCAGGAATGCCACCAGGCGCTCGATGTCGGACGGCTTGCCGGTGGAGGCGAAGGGATTCTTCAGCGCCTCTTCCTGGGTCAGGCCCTGCAGCGTTACCCGGCAGTAGGCCAGGCGTTGCTCCAGGTCCATCACGCGGCCGGTGTCCTTGAACAGGCGCGGCAGCTCGGCGTAGGCGCCCTTGGTCACGCCGGGGCCCTTGCCCAGGTCGCATTGCTCGAGCGAGGCGTTCTTGGGGCCGGCTGGCTTCTTCCAGAGTTCTTCGCCGGCGGCTTCCCACAGCTCCGCCGGGTTGCCCTCGGCGAGCATCTGCCGGTACTTGGCGATTTCCTCGGCGGTGCTGCCCTGGGCGTGCACCGCCGTGGCGGCGAGCGCCACGGTGCCGGCCAGCGCCAGCGCGGCGCCGGTGTGGCGGCGTCTGATCGTTTTCATGGGGCTTCTCCTCGGGGCCTCGGGGGCCTGCCGCCGTGTGGCGCCAGGCCGTGCGGGCCGGTCTTATTGCTTGTCTTCCCGTTGCATGGCGCCCGGTTTGTGCCGCCTTGTGCCCGGGTATTACTTACGGCTTGATGTAGGCGTAGCCTTCATCGAATTGCAGCTTGGCCACTTCCACCACGCCAGCAGGCACCACCTTGGCTTCCATCAGCAGGCTGGATTCGGGAATCTTGCGCGCCGTGAGCGTATTGCGGCAAACGCGGAACTCGACGCCGGAGGCGGCCAGCGCACCGACGGCGGCCTCGAACGTATTGCCGCGCGCGTCACGCGCGCCTTCCACGATGAAGTCCACGCCGTAGCCAAACGCCACCACCACGATCTTGGTGTCCGGCGCGGCGTTCAGGTGGTTGCGCAGGTTGGCCATGGCGCGCACCGCCTGGTCCGTGCCCTCGGACAGCTGGTAGACCACCTTGACGCGCCCGCCCTTGCCGGCAGCCGCCGGCGCCGCTTGCGCCGCTGCCTTGGCCGTCAAGCCGATCGCCGCCAGTGCCGCCGTTGCTCGAATAAATGCTCGCCGCATGATTGCTATCCTTCCGGTCGCGCCCCCGCGCGCACCATGCGCCGGCCCGGGCCCGACATTCGACCTGAACCATAGCAGAGGATGCAGCCCCCCGCTCGGTCAGGCCGGTACGACTAGCCAGTGCCCGGCCCGATCAGGAAATGGTCGCTTCGTCGGTCCGCTTGTCGCCGCGGTTGTCGATCCAGGTCACCGTGACCTTGTCGCCCTTGGCGCCGCCCTTGAACTTGAAGTTCAGGAAGGGATCCTTGGACACCGCCGGGCCGAACTGGGCCTGGAATACGTCCTTGCCTTTGCACTGAGCCGTGACGGTCTGGATATGCCAGGCCGGAATGGTCTTGCCGGACGCATCCTTGCGCTGGCCGGTTTCCATGTCGTGCTTCATCAGGATCTTGACGTCGACCACACCGCCGCTCTCGGCGGCACGTACGCGCATCGGGTCTGCCATGTTCTTTCCTCTTTCAGGTAATGGTGGGGCGGGAAATCCGCTTGGGTGGATGGGAGCGCGGCCTCAGCCGCCGCAGCCGCCCAGCGTCACCTTGATTTCCTTGGACGCCACGTACCATTTGCCGCCGGCCTTGACGGCGGCATACACCATCGAGGTCTGGCCCATCTTCACCCGCGTGGAGACGAAGGGCTCGGTGCCGGCCGGGATGATGAAATCCGCTGCCAGCGTGTTGGGGTTCTTTTCCACCAGGATGGCGATCTGCTCGGTGCCAGGGATGTTGCTGGTCACGGCGACCGGCACCACGGCGCCGTTCTCGGCGATGTCGGGGGCGGTAAAGACAATGGCGGTGCTCTTGTCGGTTCCGCTGCCGCCAAACGCCTTGATGACGTCGGCCACGCTCTTGCCGTCGAAGGCGGTCTTGTTCCACTCCGCCGCCTGCGCCTTGCTGATCAGCCCGGTGGCGGCCATCAGTGCGAGCACGGAGGTGACCCGCAATACGTCTCGTCGTTTTGAATGCATTGTTTCCTTTTCTCCTGCGTTTTCCGTTCCGGCTTGGTTTTCTGTTAGCTTGCCGCGCCTTTTTCGCACGGCAGCGGGCGGTGCATTGCCGCCCTTGCATGGGGGCGCCATCGGCGCCCCCTGGGTCCCGAAGCCGTAACCGGTCCGGGCAGGGCTTGCCCTGGCTGTGCTTACTTGGCCGGGGCGCCTGCCAGCACCCACTCCACGACCGTCTTCAGGTCGGCATCGCTCAAAGCGGCATTGGCGGGCATCGGCACCGGGCCCCAGACGCCAGCACCACCGCTCTTGACCTTCTTGGTCAGCGTTGCCAGCGCGTTCTTGTCGCCCTTGTACTTGGTCGCCACGTCCTTGTAGGCCGGGCCAACCAGCTTCTTGTCGACCTGGTGGCAGCCCATGCAGGCGTTCTTGTTGGCGATTTCCTGGGCCTTGGCGGCATCGACCGCAGCGTTGGCCGAGGCGGCGCAAGCCAGCATCAGCGTTGCGATGACAAACTGCTTCATGGATATGCTCCGAACTATGAAGAGCCGTGGGGACGGCGAAAAGCCCGCTCGCTGCCAGTGCTGCCTGTCGGCACGGCCGGCGCGGCGGCGCGCTGGCCGCGCCTCTGGGCATGGGGCGGCCAGTCCGCTATTTTGCCTCAAGAATCCACGCCACCACGGTACGCAGGTCGGAATCGGGAATCCGCGCTTGCGGCGGCATCGGCATGCTGCCCCAGGCGCCCTGCCCGCCCGCCCGGATCTTGTGGGCAAGCGCGTCCTGCGCATCCTGCCCCTTGTACCTGCGTGCGACTTCGGCAAAGCTCGGGCCGACCAGCTTGCGATCGGTGGCGTGGCAGGCCATGCACTGGTACTGGCTGGCCAGCTTCGCGCCCGCCGTCTCGCCGGGTGCGGCCGGGATGGCTGCCGCGGGCGCGCTGGCGCCGCCACCGGCAGCCCAGCCCCGCGTGGGCCCCACGGTGCGCTGCTGCGCCGCCAGGTCGCCGTGGGCATCGCGGGCGTAGGCCGGCATGGTCGAGACGACCTTGACCGTGGGCGTGCAATCCTTCATGCACGCCGTATTGCGCGTATCCGCCTGGCCGCGCCCGGGCCACAGGCCATGCTGCAGCGTCATGCCGTTGCGGTTCGGCATTCTTTGCTGCACCTCGGCGATATTGCGATCCGACAGCGTGAAGTCCGCCGGCACGATATCGCCCAGGTTGAGCAGGTAGGCCGTGACTGCGTAGACGTCGTCGGCGGACAAGCTCCTGGGCGCGTTCCACGGCATCGCGCGGTGGATGTAGTCCCACAGCGTGCTGACCGTGCTGACTTTCATCAGCGTGGTGCGGTACGGCTGGTTGCCGGTGAGCGAGGCAACGCGTCCGCGCTTGATGTCCTCGGCGGTGGTGCCGCCGACGATGGGCGAGAACACCTCGTTGGATTCACCGAAATCGCCATGGCACGATGCGCATTTGCCGTCCCAGACGGCCTGGCCCTGCGACACCGTGCCGCGGCCCTTGGGCAGGCCTTGGAAGTCGGGGCGCACATCGATATCCCACGCCTTGACCTCGGCCGGCGTGGCGGTGCGGCCGAGCGCCGCGCGCGCGCTGTCGGCCGGCGCGGCGGCCATCGCCGCTTGCCCGCACAGCGCGGCAGCGCAAACAAGTAATGCCGCGCGCCCGGCGTTGGTCAAGTTAGTCAACGTGGACATTGGAGACCTCGCCGCTATCGGCCACCTGCCAGCTCTGGATGGCGTTGTTGTGATAGATCGAGCGCGCGCCGCGCACCGCGCGCAGTTGCGCCAGGCGGGGCTGCACATAGCCGGTCTCGTCGATGGCGCGGCTTTGCAGGATGGCCGGGGAGCCGTCCCACACCCAGTCCAGGTTGAAGCGCGTCAGGCATTTGGACAGCACGGGCGTTTCCAGCCGCGCGGTGCGCCAGTTGCGCCCGCCGTCGACGGAGACATCGACGCGCTTCACGCGCCCGCGCCCGGACCACGCCAGCCCGCTGATGTTGTAGAAACCGCGTCCCACCAGTTGCTGCCCGCCCGAGGGCGTGGTGATGACGGACTTGCACTCCTGGATCGAGGTGTACTGGCGCAGCATGCCGTCGGGCATCATGTCCACGTAGTGCACGGTCTCGTCCTTGGTGTTCCACGGCTGGTCGCCGAGCTCCAGCCGCCGCAGCCACTTGACCCACGACACGCCCTGCACGCCCGGCACCACCAGGCGCAGCGGGTAGCCGTTTTCAGGGCGCAACATCTCGCCGTTCATGCCCCAGGCCACGATGATCTCGTCGGCCAGCTCCATCGGGATGGTGCGGGTCATGCCCGAACCGTCGCCGCCTTCGGCCAGCAGGTAGCGCCCGCGCTTGAAGTCCGCGCCGGCATCGTCGAGCAGGACCTTGAGCGGCACGCCGGTGAATTCGCAGCACGACAGCATGCCGTGGGTGTATTGCACCGTGGGCACCGCCACGTTGCTCCACTCCATGCCGGTATTGGCGCCGCACTCGATGAAGTGCATGCGCGACACCGCGGGCAGCCGCATCAGGTCGTCCATGGTGTAGACGCGTGGCGCCTTCACCAGGCCGTTGATCATCAGGCGGTGGCGAGCCGGATCGATGTCCTGCCAGCCTTGATGATGGCGCTCGAAGTGCAGGCCGTTGGGCGTGATGATGCCGAAGAAGCCTTGCAGCGGGGCGAAGGATACCGAGGCCGCCGACACCCGCGTAAGGCCGGGGGACTCGCGGCGCACCAGGTTTTTCTCGAATGAAGAGGGCTGGCCGTAGGGATGCGCGGCAACCGGCTGGCCGAGCGTGGTGGCCCAGGGTTGCGGGGTGAGGATGGCGTCGTCGCCGGCAGCGCCATCCGCTGCGCGAGCCCGGCCGGCGACGCTGGCGGCCAGCGCGGCTGCTGCGCCCAGGAAGCTCTTGCGCAGGAAGTCGCGGCGAGGGCTGTCGGACGCGCCTACGCCATGCTGCGTGATGTCTTGCTGCAGCGAGGCGCTGACGAAATGCTCCGGCGCACGCACGATGCGCCCGGGGCGGCTCTGTTCCGGCACTGCGGTCTCCTCCGGATCGCGCGTGCGGCGCCAAAGGCGCCGTCGGCGAACCTGTTGTGGGTCAGCGCCCGCGCAAGCGGACGGCTGCCGTCAAACCTGTGTGCGAGCGTGCCAGCCCGGCCGCCCGGCGCGTTGCCTTAGCGGCTGCGCCGACGCGGTGCCGGAGTGGCCTGCGGCATGAAGCGATCGACCATGCTTGCTGGCAAAGCGTTGTCTTCCAGCCGGCTGGCCACCTGCACGCAGACCGTGCGGCACAGCTCGATCACGCTCTCGTCCTCGATGGCGTAGAAGACAAGGTTAGCCTCCTTGCGGCGCGACAGCACGCCCGCGCGGTACATCGCGGTGAGATGGCGCGACACATTGGTCTGCGACGATCCCACCGTCTCCACCACGGTGCCCACCGGCTTCTCGCCATCGCACAGGGCGTGCAGGATCTTCAGCCTGGTGGGCTCTGCCAGCAGGCTGAAATACCCCGACACTTTTTCGAACACGCGATCCATCTCATCCATGCCGTTCAATATATTCGTATATGCGTAATTGCGCATATAGTGTTTACCCCTTTGTGCGGTGCTTCCAGATTCAGGCTGCGCTAGCAAGCTAGGGGACATAAGCTCTAGCGCACCGTTGCCGGTGCGCATCGTGACAGCGCCGGGCTTCTTGCCTCAGCCCAGCATATCGGTCCAGATGGCATCCGCCCACGCCTGCGCATAGGTGCCTTCCAACGTGTTCGGCGCGGGCGACAGTCCGCCCGATCCGGGCACCGTGACCATGGTCTCCTGCGCGGCATCGTAGCGATGCACGCTGGCGACATGGATGGCCTCGCGCTCGGAGGTGAAGCTGTAGCAGGTGTTGTTGTACAGCGGCTCGGGGTTGGGCGCGTGGCCAGCGAGCAGCGACACGATGGCCGCGGCCGCCACCTTGCCGTGCTGGTTGGCCATATGGCCCGACTTGGGCATCAACGGCGCGATCTGGATGGCGTCGCCCAGCACATGGATGCTAGGCGCGGCCTTCGACTCGAAGGTGAGGAAATCGACCTCGCACCAGCGGCCGTTGGCGGTGGCCAGCCCGCTTGCCACGGCGATGGCTCCGGCGCGCTGCGGCGGCAGCACGTTGAGCACATCGGCGCGCTCGTCGTCCTGCACCTCGAACTTGAGCGTGCGGGTGGCGGGGTCCACGTCGATGGTGTTGTACTGTGGCCGGTACTCGACCATGCCCTTGTAGCGCGTGGCCCAGACCTGCTTGAACAGCGCGCCCTTGGAGGTGACGTCGGGATTGGCGTCGAGGATCAGCACCTTGCTGCGCGGCTTGGCGCGGGTGAAATAGTCCGCGACCAGGCACGCGCGCTCGTAGGGGCCAGGCGGGCAGCGATACGGCGCAAGCGGAATGGTGATGGCGAAGGTGCCGCCGTCGCGCATGGCCTCGAGCTGTAGGCGCAGGGCCACCGTTTGCGGGCCGGCCTTCCAGGCATGCAGGATCTGGTCGCCACCGGGCTGGGCCAGGCCCGGGATTTCGCTGGAGAGCACGTCCACGCCGGGCGACAGCACCAGCTTGTCGTAGGCCAGCGTACCGCCGCCGGCCAGGCGCACCTCACGGCGCGCAGCATCGATCGCGCTGACATGGTCGCGCACGACCTTGACGCCGTGGCGTTTTGCCAGCGCATCGTAGGACAAGGTGATGTCGCCGATGCGCTTGCTGCCGGCCAGCACCAGGTTGGACAGCGGGCAAGACACAAAGCTGGCGTTGGGCTCGACCAGCGTGACCTCGATGCCCTGGCCGCTCCATTCGCGCAGGTAGCGCGCGGCAGTGGCGCCGCCATAGCCGCCGCCTACCACCACCACTCTTGCCTTGCGGGTCGCAGCCTGCGCGCCAAGCGTACCGAACATGGCCGTGCCGGCCAGCGCGCCGAGAAATTCGCGTCGTTGCATCTGGATGTCTCCTTGCCGGGTTTCCGGATTGCAGGGTCAGCGCACGGCGGCGAACCAGCCCGCGATGGCCTCGATCTGCTGGTCGCTGTAGCCCTTGGCGATCTGCTGCATCACGGTGGCCTCGCGCTTGCCTTGCTTGAAGTCCTGCATCTGCCGGACCAGCTCGGACTGGTCGCGCCCGGCCAGGCTTGGCACCACGCTGCCCGCAGGCGCGCGGCCTGCCGGGCCGTGGCAGCCGGCGCAGGCGGCGGCCCAGTTGCGCGCCTGCAGCGCGGTGGCGTCGGGCGCCTGTGCGCGCGCGCCGGCTGGCAAGGCCAGCAGCGCCAGCGCCGTCAGGGCAGCCAGTGTGGGGGTCTGGTTCATGGGTGTTCGCTCCGGGGTCGCGCCGCGAGGGCGTGCCAACCCTAACACAGCGCAGCGCGCGCATGTGATGCGAAATCCGCAGATCAAACTGCGCCGGCTGCTGCCAGGCGCGGGAAGCGTAGGCAGAGTCGGCTAGATGGCGAGACGGCACTGCGCGAAAAGCCGGAGCCCGTTGGCCCGGCTTTTCGCGCCGGTGCGTTCAGGGCAGG